>NZ_JBSVWS010000031.1:0-42974 GCF_054071155.1 Pseudomonas sp. SDO5532_S415
AGTCAACATTGATGTCGACTGACACACCCCCATCGCGGGCAAGCCCGCTCCCACAGGTTTTGCGGAGTTTAGGCCAGCTCAGCCACAACGTTTGCCAATGCTTTTTCAGGATCCGCCGCCTGGCTGATCGGACGGCCGATCACCAGATAGTCGGAACCGGCTTCCAGCGCCTGACGTGGAGTCAGGATGCGACGCTGGTCGTCCTGGGCACTGCCCGCCGGGCGAATCCCCGGGGTCACCAGTTGCAGCGACGGATGCGCCGCTTTCAAGGCCTGGGCTTCCAGGGCCGAGCATACCAGGCCGTCCATCCCGGCTTTTTCCGCCAGGGCAGCCAGGCGCAGTACCTGTTCCTGCGGCTCGATATCCAGACCGATACCCGCCAGATCCTCACGTTCCATGCTGGTAAGCACGGTCACGCCGATCAACAGCGGCTGCGGGCCACTGCGCTTGTCCAGTACTTCACGGCACGCAGCCATCATGCGCAGGCCACCGGAGCAGTGCACGTTGACCATCCACACACCCATTTCCGCGGCAGCCTTGACGGCCATGGCGGTGGTGTTGGGGATGTCGTGGAACTTGAGGTCCAGGAACACTTCGAAACCCTTGTCACGCAGGGTGCCGACGATTTCCGACGCGCAGCTGGTGAACAATTCCTTGCCGACTTTGACCCGGCACAGTTTCGGGTCCAACTGATCGGCCAGCTTCAGTGCGGCGTCACGGGTGGGGAAATCCAGGGCGACGATGATAGGAGTCTGGCAGGCGGACATGAGCGGGCTCTCAGGCAAGTCGAAATCGGCGCGCATTGTAGCGGAACCAGCGCCACTGCGGGACCCGATGATCGGTAAATCGTCGAGAACGCTCAGGCAAGACTAGCCTTTGCGGCAATTGTGTCGAGTTCGGTACATAGCTGACACGCCCACAACACCCTTGCCCGCTACCCTCGCCAGCCGCAACACGTCCTTACAGCACTTTGCGCCTGCGGGCCAGACGCCTATGCTGAAGCCACAACCTCGCCGCCTATCTTTGTGGTTGGCAGCCTATCCGGCAGATGAACACACGCATGCACAACACCCCCACACCTGTGAACGACGATCAAAAAGCGTCCGGCGACGACAAACGCTGGAGCATTCGCGCCCTGATCGTCGACGATGACGTCCCGATCCGCGAATTGATGATCGACTACCTGGCCCGCTTCAGCATCCACGCCAGTGGCGTCACCGATGGCGCGGCCATGCGCCTGGCCATGCAAGCGGAGCATTTCGACGTGGTGGTGCTGGACCTGATGCTGCCCGGTGAAGACGGGCTGTCGCTGTGCCGCTGGCTACGCGCCGAGTCGGACATCCCGATCCTGATGCTCACCGCCCGCTGCGAACCCACCGACCGGATCATCGGCCTGGAACTGGGTGCCGACGATTACATGGCCAAGCCGTTCGAACCCCGGGAATTGGTAGCGCGCATCCAGACCATCCTGCGCCGGGTGCGCGATGACCGCACCGAACAACGGGCGAACATCCGCTTCGACAACTGGCGGCTGAACAGCGTCCTGCGCCAGTTGATCGCAGCAGACGGCCTGGTGGTGCCGCTGTCCAACGCCGAATTCCGCCTGCTCTGGGTGTTCATCGAGCGTCCGCGCCGGGTATTGAGCCGCGAACAACTGCTGGACGCCGCCCGTGGCCGCTCGATCGAAGCCTTTGATCGCAGCATCGACCTGCTCGTGTCACGACTGCGCCAGAAACTCGGCGATGACCCGAAAGCACCGCAATTGATCAAGACCGTGCGCGGTGAAGGCTATCTGTTCGACGCCCGGGACATCGGTTGATGCGCGGGCGCTTCGATACGCTGTTCGGCCGTCTGTTCGGCGTGCTGCTGATCGCGATTATCCTGGCGCACCTGCTGGCTTTTGCCTGGTTTCATCATTACGGCCCACCGCCACCTCCGCCTCGACCACCGCAATTCTCCGAAGGCTTCGACGGCCAACGTCCGCCAGATGACCCGCGCTTCGCCAATCGACCACCCCGGCCGTGGTTCGGTGGACCGCTGGTGCCGCTGACCTTTCAATTTATCTCGCTGATCATTGCAGCCTGGTACGGCGCCAAACTGTTGAGTCGCCCGATCCAGCGGCTCAGCGACGCCGCCGAGCGCCTGAGCGAGGACCTCAACAGTCCGCCACTGGACGAGTCCGGTCCACGGGAAGCGCGGCAAGCGGCACACACCTTCAACAAAATGCAGCGACGCATCATCGAGCAAGTGAAACAACGCTCGCGGATGCTCGGCGCGGTGTCCCACGACCTGCGCACGCCGTTGTCACGGCTCAAGCTGCGGCTGGAGCAGATTGATGACAACAGGCTGCAGGGCCAGATGCGCCAGGATCTGGACGATATGATCAGCATGCTCGACGCGACCCTCACCTACCTGCACGAACAACGCACCAGCGAGGCGCCGCAGTGGATGGACGTGCAGGCGCTGGTGGAGTCCTTGAGCGAAAACGCCCAGGACCAGGGCGCCGATGTCCGGGTCAGCGGCCACTGTGCACCGCTGCAAGTGCAGCCGATGGCGTTACGTTCCTGCGTCAACAACCTGCTGGACAATGCCCTGCGTTATGCCGGGCAGGCGCTGATTACCCTGGAGGATCATCGGGAAGAGCTGTTGATCAGAGTGATCGACCACGGGCCGGGAATCGCGGCCGAGCAGCGCGAAGCGGTGTTTGAACCGTTCTTTCGCCTGGAGGGTTCGCGCAATCGCAACTCCGGCGGTGTCGGGCTGGGCATGACCATCGCCCGCGAGGCGGCGGAACGTCTGGGCGGGCAGTTGAGCCTGGAAGAAACCCCGGGGGGCGGGTTGACCGCCATCATTCGCCTGCCGCGAGTTTGAATGACACCCCGACCCATTGTGGGAGCGAGCCTGCTCGCGAAGACGAAGGCACATTCAACATCAATGCGGCTGACAGACCTCTTCGCGAGCAGGCTCGCTCCCACAGGGTTAGGGGTGAACCGCGAACTCAGCGCTTGCGCAGAATCACGCTACCGATCGAGTAACCGGCGCCGAACGAGCTGAGCACCGCCAGCGAACCCGCCGGCAGATCATCCTGATTTTTGTGGAACGCAATCACGGAACCGGCGGAGCTGGTGTTGGCGTAGGTGTCGAGAATCACCGGGGCTTCCTGCTCGGTGGCGTCGCGGCCCAGCAGTTTCTTGACGATCAGGTGGTTCATGCTCAGGTTGGCCTGGTGCAGCCAGAAGCGCTTCACGTCGCTGACGTTAAGCTGGTTCTCTTCCAGATGCGCACCGATCAGTTCGGCCACCATCGGGCAGACTTCCTTGAACACCTTGCGGCCTTCCTGGACGAACAGTTTGTCCTTGGCGCCGATGCCCTCTTCCGCCGCGCGGTTGAGGAAGCCGAAGTTATTGCGGATGTTGTTGGAGAACTTGGTCAGCAGTTTGGTGCTGACGATGTCGAACTGGTACTTGGAGGTAGCCTGGTCGGCGCGTTCGATGATGACCGCAGTGGCGGCATCGCCGAAGATGAAATGGCTGTCACGGTCGCGAAAGTTCAGGTGACCGGTGCAGACTTCCGGGTTGACCATCAGGATCGCCCGGGCCTGGCCCAGCTGGATGCTGTTGGCGGCGGTCTGGATGCCGAAGGTCGCCGAAGAACAGGCCACGTTCATGTCGAAACCGAAACCCTGGATGCCCAGCGCTTCCTGCACTTCAATGGCAATGGCCGGATAGGCGCGTTGCAGGTTGGAGCAGGCGACGATCACGCCATCGATGTCCGCTGCGGTCTTGCCCGCGCGTTGCAAGGCTTGCTCGGCCGCGCCGATGGCCATCTGGCAAAGCACCGACCATTCGTCGTTGGTACGCTCCGGCAGGCGTGGCGCCATGCGTTGCGGGTCGAGGATGCCGTCCTTGTCCATGACAAAGCGGCTCTTGATGCCAGAGGCTTTTTCGATAAACGCTGCGCTGGACTCGGTCAACGCCTCGACTTCACCGCGCGCGATAGCGTCGGCATTATCGGCGTTGAATTGCGCCACATAGGTATTGAAAGACTGCACCAGCTCTTCGTTGGAGATGCTGTTGGCCGGAGTGTAAAGGCCGGTGCCGCTGATGACGACATTATGCATGGTCGTGTCTCTAATCTGTTCAGGCAGAAAGCATTGGTACCGACGTACCAATACACAAAGGGTCTATTCCCATCCTGGGGACGCAAACCTGGCATCGCTTTATTCCGTCGCGCGACCGGGCGAAGGCTCTAGTCCGCGAAACCGGCGTTTATGGTCGCGAAGTTTGCCATAAACCTTGGGTTTTGGCGCCTTTTGCAAGAACAATGAGTTACCTGTGGGAGCGAGCCTGCTCGCGAAGGGGCCGTCAAATTCAACATCAATGTTGACTGACATACCGCATTCGCGAGCAGGCTCGCTCCCACAGGGTTAAGGGTCAGCTTCAGGGCTCGACCTGGCTCCACTGCTTGCTCAGGCGCTTATCGGAAATCGGCACCTTGGTTCCCAGTTGCTGGGCGAACAGCGAAACCCGGTATTCCTCCAGCCACCAGCGATACAGCTCCAGCTGCGGATCGCGCTTGCCTTCCTGGGCGTGTTTGTTGGCGCGGGTCTGGTATTGGGTCCAGAGATTGGACAATTCGCCACTCCAGACCCGGTCCTTCTGCACCTGGGCACCCAGTTTTTCGAAACGCTGCTCGATGGCCTTGAGGTAACGCGGCAGTTCCTTGAGCCATTGCATCGGTGTTTCACGGACAAACCCCGGATATACCAGTTGGCTGAGCTGCTGCTTGATGTCGTTCAAAGCCACGGCTTGCGCCAGGTCGATCTTGCCCTTGAAGCGTTTTTGCAGGCCGTGCCAGAGCTTGAGGATTTCCAGGGTCAACTTCGCCAAACGTTCGGCATGTTCGGTCCAGGCGCCGCGCTTGCGCTCGGCCAGCGACGCCAGCCCGGCACCATCGCGGGGCAACGGGTCTTCGCCATCGAGAATGCAGCTGTCGAGGCTGGCCAGCAGAATGTCTTCCACCAGCGCGTCGACGCGCCCCATGTCGCGGTACAGCAGGCCCAGTTCGGTCAGGCCCGGTAGCTTGCCACGCAGGAACTTCGCCGGCTCCGCCAGCTGTTGCATCAGCAAGCGTTGCAACGCGCGGCGATGCTGGAATTCGGCTTCGGCCGGCGTCGAGAAACGGCCTTCCTTGACGGTGCCGCCCTCCTCCACCAGCGCCGGGTACACCGTCATCGACAGCCCGGCGATCTTCTGCTGGGTTTTCTCGGCCACGGCGGCGAACACTTTCGGCTCGACCGGTTGCTGGCTTTTCGCGGTTTGCGGCACGGCCAGCGCGGCTTGGCTGGCTTCGGCGAAACGCGCGGTAAGTTCGGCGAGGTCACGGCCTTCACCGAGGAATTTGCCCTGTGCGTCGACGATTTCCAGGTTCATCCGCAGATGGTTTTCCACCTGCTGCGCCGCTTCGGCCCAGGCTTCGTCGCTGACCCGGGCGCCGGTCATGCGCAGCAGTTCGCGACCCAATGCCTGGGGCAACGAACCTTCGGCGAAGTTCATGCGTTGCAAGGCGGCTTTGACGAAGTCCGGTACCGGTACGAAATTCTTGCGCAAGGCCTTGGGCAGGTTGCGCACCAGGGCAATGCACTTGGCCTCGATCACGCCCGGCACCAGCCACTCCAGACGCTCCGGCGGCAGCATCGGCAACAGCGGTGCCGGTACACGCAGGGTCACGCCGTCGCGCGGGTGGTTGGGTTCAAAGTGGTAGCTCAGCGCCAACTCCAGATCACCGATGTGCAGGGTGTCCGGGTAATGCTGGGCGGTGACTTCACTGGCCTCGCGGGCCAGCACGTCTTCTTCGCGCATGATCAGCAGCTGCGGGTCTTTCTGGCTGTTGATCCGGTACCAGCTGTCAAACGTCGCGGTCTGGTGAATTTCCGCCGGCAGCCGCGCGTCGTAGAAAGCGAACAGGGTTTCTTCGTCGGCGAGAATGTCGCGGCGGCGGGCCTTGGCCTCCAGTTCGTCGAGCTGTTCCAGCAGCTGCTTGTTGGCGGTCAGGCATTTGGCTTTCGACTGAATCTCGCCACGCACCAGCGCTTCGCGGATAAACAGTTCACGGGACACCACCGGGTCCACCGGGCCGTAGTGCACTGGCCGGCGACCGACCACGATCAGCCCGAACAGGGTGATCTGCTCGAAGGCCACGACCTGGCCACGCTTCTTCTCCCAATGGGGTTCGAAGTGGTTTTTCTTGATCAGATGCCCGGCCAGCGGCTCGATCCAGTCGGCGTCGATCTTGGCCACCATGCGCGCGTAGAGCTTGGTGGTTTCCACCAGTTCGGCGGTCATCAACCATTGTGGGCGTTTCTTGCCGATCCCCGACGAGGGGTGAATCCAGAAGCGTCGCTGGCGCGCGCCGAGGTAGTCGCCGTCTTCGGTTTTCTGGCCGATCTGGCTGAGCAGGCCCACCAGCACTGCTTTATGCAGCTTCGGATAATCGGCCGGTTCTTTGTTGAGGCTCAACTGCATGTCGCGGCAGATCAGGCTCAACTGGCGGTGGGAATCACGCCACTCGCGCAGGCGCAGGTAATTGAGGAAGTTCTTTCGGCACCAGTTGCGCAGCGGACTCGCGGTCAGCGCCTGGCGTTGCTCCTCGAATCCGCGCCACAGATTGACCAGCCCGGCGAAATCAGAATCGGTGTCTTTCCATTGTGCGTGGGCCTGGTCCGCTGCTTGCTGACGCTCCGGCGGACGTTCGCGCGGGTCCTGGATCGACATGGCGCTGGCGACAATCAGCACTTCCTGCAAACTGCCCAGCTTCGCCGCTTCCAGCAACATGCGGCCCATGCGCGGGTCCACCGGCAGCCGCGCCAGTTGGCGACCGAGCGGGGTCAACTGGCTGTTGCGGTCCACCGCCGAAAGTTCTTGCAGCAGGTTGAAACCGTCGCTGATGGCTTTGCCATCCGGCGGCTCGATAAACGGGAACGCCGTGATCTCGCCGAGGCGCAGGTGCAGCATCTGCAAAATAACGGCTGCAAGGTTGGTCCGCAGAATTTCCGGATCGGTAAATTCCGGGCGCCCGAGGAAATCTTCTTCACTGTACAGGCGCACGCAAATACCCGGCTCGACCCGTCCGCAGCGTCCTTTGCGCTGGTTGGCGCTGGCCTGTGAAATCGCTTCGATGGGCAGGCGCTGGACCTTGGCACGGTAGCTGTAGCGACTGATGCGCGCGGTGCCGCTGTCGATCACATAGCGGATGCCCGGCACGGTCAGCGAGGTTTCCGCGACGTTGGTCGCCAGGACCACGCGACGCCCCGGGTGCGACTGGAAAATCCGCTGCTGCTCGGCCGGCGACAGGCGCGCGTACAACGGCAGGATCTCGGTGTGCTTGAGCTGGGCTTTGCGCAGCATGTCGGCGGCGTCGCGAATCTCGCGCTCGCCGGGCAAAAACACCAGCACGTCACCCGGGCTGCGGCGTTCGCTGCGTTCGTACGCGGCGATTTCATCGAGGGTGGCGAGAATGGCCTGATCCACGGTCAGGTCGTCCTCGACGCGGTTGCCCTCTTCGTCCTGCTCCAGGGTCAGCGGTCGATACCAGGTGTCCACCGGGAAGGTGCGGCCGGAGACTTCGACAATTGGCGCGTCATCGAAATGCTTGGAAAAGCGCTCCAGGTCGATGGTCGCCGAGGTGATGATGACTTTCAGGTCGGGACGACGCGGCAGCAAGGTTTTCAGGTAACCGAGCAGGAAATCGATGTTGAGGCTGCGTTCATGGGCTTCGTCGACGATGATCGTGTCGTAGCGTTCCAAATAGCGGTCGTTCTGGGTTTCCGCCAGCAGGATGCCGTCGGTCATCAGTTTGATCAGCGTGTTGGAATCGCTCTGGTCCTCAAAGCGCACCTGATAACCGACCAGCGCGCCCAGCGGCGTGCCCAGTTCTTCGGCGACCCGGCTGGCGACACTGCGTGCGGCGATCCGCCGTGGCTGGGTATGGCCGATCAAGCCATGCTGGCCGCGACCGATTTCCAGGCAGATCTTCGGTAACTGGGTGGTTTTACCCGAGCCGGTCTCGCCGGCGATGATCAGCACCTGATGCTTTTCCAGCGCCTTCTTGATTTCGTCGCGCTTGGCGGCGATCGGCAGGCTGTCGTCATAACGAATCACCGGCAGGCTGGCCTTGCGCGCCAGCACCTGATCACAGGATGCCTGCATGCGCGCCACCCACTGGGCCAGCTTGGCCTCGTCAGGTTTCTTGCGCAGCTCAAGCAACTGCCGCCGCAGCCGGTGGCGGTCGGCGAGCATGGCGTGATCGAGATTTTTCAGCAGTTTGTCGATGGAGGGCGATTCGTCGGTCATCGGGTACGCAATTCAGTCGTCTAGTGGCGCAAGGTTGCGGATTGTCGCAGATTTGGTTGCGTCACGACGAATGCAACCTGCTTTTGTGGCGAGGGAGCTTGCTCCCGCTCGGCTGCGCAGCAGTCGTAATCCAGCCACTGCAGTGTGTCTGCGAATTATTTTGGGGCCGCTTCGCGACCCAGCGGGAGCAAGCTCCCTCGCCACAAAATCCCCCGCTGTGATCTATTCGTTATCCAGGCCCTTGCGCCGATACGGGAATACATCAATCACCTTCCCCGCCCGAATCGCTTCCTGCAAACCCTTCCAGTAATCGGCGTTGTACAACTCGCCGTGCAGTTGATCGAACAACTTGCGCTGCCCGGAGTCGGCGAACAGGAACGGTGGAAACTCCTCCGGGAACACGTCCAGCGGCCCGATGGAGTACCAGGGCTCGGAGGCCATTTCATCTTCGGGTGTGCGCGGTGCCGGGATGTGACGGAAGTTGGCTTCGGTAAGGAAGCAGATCTCGTCGTAGTCGTAGAACACCACGCGACCGTGACGGGTGACGCCAAAGTTTTTCAGCAGCATGTCCCCGGGAAAAATGTTCGCCGCCGCCAGTTGCTTGATCGCCAGACCGTAATCTTCCAGCGCCTCGCGCACCTGTGCCTCGCTGGCGTTTTCCAGGTACAGGTTCAGCGGTGTCATCCGCCGTTCGGTCCAGCAGTGACGGATCAGCACCGTGTCGCCTTCGACCGATACCGTGGACGGAGCGACTTCCAGCAATTCCTCAAGGCACGCCGGATCAAACTTGCTCAGCGGGAACCGGAAATCGGCGAACTCCTGGGTATCGGCCATGCGCCCGACGCGGTCGACGCTTTTCACCAGGCGGTACTTCTCGATCACCGTGGCGCGGTCGACGTTTTTCGATGGCGAGAAACGGTCCTTGATGATCTTGAATACGGTATTGAACCCCGGCAGGGTGAACACGCTCATCACCATGCCGCGCACGCCCGGGGCCATGATGAACTGGTCGTCGGTGTTGGCCAGGTGATTGATCAGCGCCCGGTAAAACTCGGACTTGCCGTGTTTATAGAAACCGATCGAGGTGTACAGCTCGGCGATGTGTTTGCCCGGCAGGATGCGCTTGAGAAAGCCGATGAACTCCGCCGGCACCGGCACATCCACCATGAAATACGAACGAGTGAACGAGAAGATGATCGACACATCGGCTTCGTCGGTGATCAGCGCATCGATCTGGATGCCGCGCCCCTCAAGGTGCAGCAGCGGAATCGCCAGCGGCCATTGCTCATCGGCGGTGTAGATGCGTCCCACCAGGTACGCGCCCTTGTTGCGGTAGAGCACCGAGGAAAACAGCTCGACACTCAGCTCCGGGTCCTTGCACACCCAGTCCGGCAGGTTTTCGCGCAGTTGCGCTTCAAGACGACGCAGGTCGCCTGGCAGGTCGGCGTATTCCTCGCTGAAGCGGTAATCGGCAAAGATGCTCGCCAGCATGCCCGACAACTGGCCCTGGGGTTTATAGGTACGGGTTTGCGCGGCCCGCGCCCGACGCAGGCTCGGCCGGGTGGTGTGGATGAACATGCAGCCGTCGCTGATCAAGTCATGGCTGAACAGCCCGCAGAAAATCGAGTTGTACCAGGTCTCCGACAGCTCATCGTCGAAGCGCAGGTCGATCAGGCTGATGTAGGCGCTTTTGACCAGCGGCCAGCAGCTGACGTCCAGCGTGTCGGTGTCGAAAGCGATGCGCAGCTGGTCGACCGTTTCGCTGACTTTCTCTTCGTAGAGGTTGATCCGCGCCGCCGAGGCGACTTGTGTCTCCTGCCACTGGGCCTGCTCGAAGCGCGCGCGGGCACCGTCGGTGATCTGCCGGAAGTGCTCGCGGTAATCGTCGAAGCCATCGAGGATCAAGCGGGCGATGTCGGCGGCTGGCCAATGCTGCGGCATGGTGAGACCTCTGCGGGAATTCGGGAGTCCTGAGCTTAGCCAGTGATGCGGGTGCAGGAGAAGTGTAATTTTCCAGCGCGAATTGAATGCCTGTTTTCCGGTTGCCAGACGCAAGGCGCTCGGCAACACTCTCGTCCCGATCAAGCAAGGAGAGCACCGTGAACCCCGTCGATCTATTCCGATTACTGTCGCTGGCGGCCATTTGGGGTGCGAGTTTTCTATTCATGCGCATCATCGCCCCGGTGATTGGCACGATTCCCACCGCATTTTTCCGCGTATCGATCGCCGCCGTCGGGCTGCTGGTGATTCTCGGGCTGATGCGTATCAGCTGGGATTTCAAGGGCAAGCTGAAAACAGTGATGCTACTCGGGGTGATCAACTCCGGCATTCCCGCGACCCTGTATTCGGTGGCCGCGCAGGTGCTGCCGGCCGGTTACTCGGCGATTTTCAACGCCACCACGCCATTGATGGGCGTGCTGATCGGCGGCCTGTTCTTCCATGAGCGGCTCACCGGCGCCAAGCTCGGCGGCGTGTTTTTGGGGTTGTTCGGCGTTGGCGTCCTGACACGCGCCGGCCCCGTGGCGTTCGACATGGAATTGCTGCTGGGCGCCATCGCCTGCCTGCTCGCCACCACCTGCTACGGCTTCGCCGGCTTCCTCGCCCGCCGTTGGCTCGATCAGGCCGGAGGGCTCGACAGTCGTCTATCGGCGCTGGGCAGCATGCTGGGGGCGACCCTGTTCGTATTGCCGCTGTTCGGCTACAGCGTAATCAGCCAACCACCGGTCAGCTGGGGTGGCTGGAACGTCTGGTTGTCGTTGTTGGGGTTGGGACTGGGATGCACGGCGTTTGCGTACATCATTTACTTCCGCTTGTTGAGTTCGGTCGGCCCGGTGAAGTCGATGACCACGACTTTCCTGATCCCGCCGTTCGGGGTGTTGTGGGGGGCGTTGTTTCTGGATGAGCCGCTGTCGATGGCGCATATCTATGGCGGGGTGTTGATTGGGGCGGCGTTGTGGTTGGTGTTGAAGCCGGCGGTGAAGAAATCTGTTGAGGTGACTACCAGATAGCTCTGCGGTGCCACTGATGTCGCCTTCGCGAGCAGGCTCGCTCCCACACTGGATCGCCTTGAACACATTTTCTGTGTGAACACCGAGGTCAACTGTGGGAGCGAGCCTGCTCGCGAAAGCGGCAGGCCTGACACCACAATTCACAAAGCCAGATCACTGACCTCCCCATCCACCAACCGCCGAATCCCCAGCGGATTACCGTTCTGCAACGCCTCAGGCAACAACGCATCCGGATAATTCTGGAAGCACACCGGCCGCAGGAAGCGGTCGATGGCCAGGGTGCCGACCGATGTTCCTCGCGAGTCCGAGGTCGCCGGGTACGGCCCGCCATGCACCATCGCCTCGCACACCTCGACCCCGGTCGGATAACCGTTGAGCAGAATCCGCCCGACCTTCTCTTGCAGCAACTCCGCCAGCCAGCGGTACTCCAGCAATTCGTCCGCCTCGCCGATCAGCGTCGCCGTCAGTTGCCCGCGCAGGCCGTGCAGCGCTGCGGCCAGCTGTGCGCGGTCCTCGACTTCGATGACGATAGTGGTCGGCCCGAAGACTTCTTCCTGAAGCAATTCATCACCCTTGAGCAGCAGGCTGACGTCCGCCTTGAACACCTGTGGTTGCGCCTGATTGCCCTGTTGTGGCTCGCCCGCCAGGTGCGTCACTCCCGGGTGTTCGTGCAGTTCGCCCAGGCCTCGGCTATAGCTGGCCAGTGCGCCGGCATTGAGCATGGTTTGCGCCGGTTGCTGGTTCATGCTGGCGCAAAAGGTTTGCAGAAAAGTGCTGAACTGCGGCGAGCGCAGGCCGATGACCAAACCGGGGTTGGTGCAGAACTGACCGCAACCCAGCGTTGCCGAACCGGCCAGTTGCGCAGCGATCTGCTCGCCGCGTACCGCCAGCGCTTCGGGCAGCAGGAATACCGGGTTGATGCTCGACATCTCCGCGAACACTGGAATCGGCTGAGGACGGGTCGCCGCCATGTGGCTCAGGGCGTTGCCGCCCTTGAGCGATCCAGTGAAGCCCACGGCCTGAATCGCCGGATGCTTGACCAGCCACTCACCGACGCCAGCCCCATAGATCATGTTGAATACGCCGGCCGGCATCTCGGTGCGTTCAGCGGCGCGGATGATCGCGTCCGCCACCCATTCGGCCGTTGCCATGTGCCCGCTGTGGGCCTTGAACACCACCGGGCAACCGGCGGCCAGCGCCGAGGCGGTATCGCCACCGGCGGTGGAAAATGCCAGCGGAAAGTTGCTGGCGCCGAACACCGCCACCGGCCCCAGTGCGATACGGTACTGACGCAGGTCCGGGCGTGGCAACGGTTGGCGATCAGGCAATGCGCGGTCGATCCGCGCACCGTAGAAATCCCCGCGACGCAGCACCTTGGCGAACAGGCGCAACTGGCCACTGGTGCGGCCGCGCTCACCTTGAATGCGCCCGGCCGGCAACGCGGTTTCGCGGCACACGGTGGCGACGAACTCATCACCCAGTGCATCGATTTCGTCGGCGATGGCGTCGAGGAACGTCGCGCGTTTTTGCGCGCTGAGGTTGCGGTAGATCGGGTACGCCGCGGCGGCGGCTTTGGCGGCGGCATCCACTTCAGCTTCGCTGGCCTGAAAGAAACGGGCTGCCAAGGGTTCACCGGTGGTAGCGTCAAGACTTTGCAGTTGCAAGGTGCCGTTGGCGCTACGACGCCCGCCGATGTAGTTGTGTCCAGATAACGTGGTCATGAGTGGTTCCTTGATCGTCTGGCTAGCTGGGACCTTGTAGGAGCGAACATGCTCGCGATGATCGCTAACGATGGCTCGTGTCTGTTGGTTAAACGCGGCGCTCTCAAGTCCATCGCGAGCATGCTCGCTCCTACAGGGCACGCACCTGACCGATTGGCAACGGTTGGGCACTTTCACCGATACCGTTTTCCAGCGGCGCACCAAACTCCTCGAGGCTGATCTGGAAACGATCACCGGGCCGGGTTTTCACGCCATCGGCAAACGACAGCGTGGCGGTGCCGAAGTAATGCACATGAACATCGCCGGGGCGCAGAAACTGTGCGTACTTGAAGTGATGGAATTCCAGGTTGGCGAGGCTGTGGCACATGTTGTCTTCGCCGCTGAGAAACTCCTTCTCCCAGAGTGTTTCGCCATTGCGGGTGATGCGGCTGGTGCCGGCCAGATGCCGAGGCAGTTCACCGACGCGCAGCTCCGGGCCATAGGCGCAAAAGCGCAGTTTCGAATGGGCGAGGTACAGGTAGTTGCGCCGCTCCATTACATGGTCGGAAAACTCGTTGCCCAGGGCATAACCGAGGCGATACGGCTGGCTGTCGTCGCCGATCACGTAAAGCCCGGTCAGCTCCGGTTCTTCGCCGGCATCCTCGGCAAACGGCGGCACAGGGAAATCCGCACCGGGACGCACGACGATGCTGCCGTCGCCCTTGTAGAACCACTCCGGTTGCGCGCCGACCTGCCCGTGCGCCGGCTTTCCGCCCTCCAGGCCCCATTTGAACATGCGCATGGTGTCGGTCATGCCGGCTTCCACCGCGCCGTCCTGCTGGTGCATCTTGTCCCGGGCCGAGGCGCTGCCCAGGTGCGTCAGGCCGGTGCCGCTGATCAGGCAATGGGCCGGGTCTTCATGGTCCAGGGGTGGCAGGATCCGGCCCTGCTGCTGCAGTTGCACATAGTCAGGGCCAGGCTCGGCGCCACGCAGGGCGACTTCTTCCTGCAGGCTGCGTTTGCTGCGGATCGCCGCCAGTGCCAGTTCACGGGTACTTTGGGTGCTTTTAAGCACCTGAACCTGTGAGCCTTCGACGACGCCAACCTGGCGTTCACCAGCGGTGTTTTCAAATTGAATCAGGCGCATGACGGCCCTCCGAAAAGTTGTGGTTTGTGGCGAGGGGATTTATCCCCGTTCGGCGGCGCAGCCGTCGTAGTGCCTGACAACTGGGCGTGCCTGAAAGAATGCAGGGGCCGCTTCGCAGCCCAAACGGGGATAAATCCCCTCGCCACAGGGTCACTCGATGATGTTGAAGTCGCTCAGGTACTCATCGGAGATTTCCAGGCCCAGGCCCGGCTTGTTGTCGTCCAGCTGGATGTAGCCGTTGACCGGTTGCGGTTCGCCCTTGAACACGTAGTAAAAGAGTTCGTTGCCGACTTCGACGTCGAACACCGGGAAGAACTCGGCCATCGGCGAGGCGGTGGTGGACATGGTCAGGTGGTAGTTGTGCATCTGCCCGGCGTGGGGAATCACCGGCACCGACCAGGCTTCGGCCATGGCGTTGATCTTGCGCGCGGCAGTGATGCCACCGACGCGGTTGGTGTCGTAC
Source organism: Pseudomonas sp. SDO5532_S415 (assembly GCF_054071155.1). NCBI lineage: Bacteria > Pseudomonadati > Pseudomonadota > Gammaproteobacteria > Pseudomonadales > Pseudomonadaceae > Pseudomonas > Pseudomonas sp. SDO5532_S415. The sequence continues at coordinate 14,670 of NZ_JBSVWS010000031.1, forward strand.
TGGATGACGTCGACGGCGCGGCGTTCCAGCAGGTCCTTGAAGCCGTAGGACGTGAATTCGTGCTCACCGCCGGAGATCGGCATGATCCCCATTTTTTTCAGCTCGATGTAACCCTCGATGTCATCGGCGATCACCGGTTCTTCGAGCCAGCGCGGTTCGAACTCGGCGAGTTTTGGCAACATGCGCCGCGCATATTCCAGGGTCCAGCCCATGTAGCACTCGAGCATGATGTCGACGTCGGGACCGGCCAGTTCACGCAGGGCGCGCACTTGTTCGATGTTGCGACGCATGCCCGCCGGGCCGTCTTTCGGACCGTAGCCGAAGCGCATTTTCAGCGCGGTGAAACCCTGGCTCAGATAACCCTGGGCTTCTTCAAGAAACAGGTCGAGGTTGTCATTGGCGTAGAGCTTGGAAGCGTAGGTCCAGATCTTTTCCTTGGTGCGTCCGCCCAGCAGCTTGAACACCGGCTTGTTCACTGCTTTGCCCATGATGTCCCAGATCGCGATGTCGATGGCCGAGATCGCCGCCATGCCGATGCCTTTGCGACCCCAGGCGTGGCTCTGGCGGTACATTTTCTGCCAGATGTATTCGTTGTCGAACGGGTCTTCGCCAATGGCGATCGGTGCCAGATACGTGTCGATGATTTCCTTGGCCACACGCGGCGCCAGCGCGCAGTTACCGATGCCGACAAGACCGGTGTCGGTCTCCACTTCAACCACCAGCCAACCGTGAAAACGGAAGGAGCCCATGGCGTCGCCGCGCTCGAACAAAATGTCACTGGCGTTGGTGCAGAAGTGCGCTTGAGGTGGGACGACTTTACCTTTCCACTCGAAAACGCGGGTACGGATTGCTTTGATTTTCATGGATACAGATTCCTTGCGCTGCTGGCTTCTTGTAGTTGTTGGGGATTTGATGGAGCGACTTTAGCCAGCGCTCGGGAGTGGCGGATAATCACTTATGCGTATCCGCCGATAACCTGGGGTGATACCAAAAAACGGTTATTGGGTAGATCGAGTTATCGGCCACACACAAACAACTGTGGGAGCGGGCTTGCTCGCGAAAGCGGCGAGACAGTCACTTCAATAGTGTCTGTCAGGCCGCCTTCGCGAGCAGGCTCGCTCCCACAGGGGTACTGCATTCGATCAGTCGCCGTTGCGCCCCATCCGGCAAGCGATCTCGAATGCCTGGCGCGTCGCGCCGACGTTGGCCTTGCCCTGCCCCGCGATGTCGAACGCGGTGCCGTGGGCCGGGGTGGTAATGGGGATCGGCAGGCCGCCCTGCACGGTCACACCGCGGGAGAAGCCCATCAACTTGATCGCGATCTGGCCCTGGTCGTGGTACATCGTGACCACCGCATCGAAGGCGCTGATATCACCCTGGACCTTGAGGAAAATAGTGTCCCCCGGATACGGCCCCTCCGCCGCGATACCCAACGCCTGGGCCGAGCGCACCGCCGGGCCGATGATGTCCAATTCTTCGCGGCCGAACGAACCATTGTCGCCGTTGTGCGGGTTCAGGCCGCAGACACCGATGCGCGGTCTTTCCAAACCGTTGCGCTTGAGTGCGGTGTCGATCAGTTGAATCGCTTCCACCACGCGCTTTTCATTCAGCAGCCCCGAAACATCGGCCAGCGCGACATGGGACGTCACCCGTGAAGTCCAGAGGTTGTCGAGCACGTTGAACTCGCAGAATGGCCCGTGGAAATCCAGCAGCTCGGCGAACCAGTGCAACTCGTCGCTGTGGGCCATGCCGGCCATGTGCAGCGAGGTTTTGTTCAGTGGCCCGAACAGCACCGCATCGGTGATCCCGGCCTCGGTCAGGCGCAAGGCTTTTTCCAGCGTGTCGAGGCTGTAGCGACCGCCGATCACGCTGGCTTGGCAGCGCGGGAATTCACCGATCGTATCGCCACGAAAATCATAGAACAGCGGCGTGTCGTCGACGAACGACAGCTGCTCCAGCGACTCCACGCGGCGATAGGGAAACTCTGTCCCGGCGATACGCATGCCACGACGCATTTCCGCCTCGTCGGCAATCAGGATGACATGGGCCTGGCTGCGCACTTCAGGCTCGCCGAGCAAGCGTGCGATCAGTTCCGGGCCAATGCCCGCCGGGTCACCCAGGACCATGGCGATGGTGGTTTTTTTCATGCTTCACTCCTCAAGGGTTCAGGCCACGCCCGGTCGATGGCGCAAGGTTCGCAGCGATAAACCCGCTGCGCGTTGCTGTAGAACAGTCGCTCCTGATCGGCCAGTGGCAGATCGGCAACGATGGATTTGAAACCGCTGTAAATGTCGTCGAACGAGCCGCACAGGCTGTCCACGGGAAAATTGCTGGCGAACATGGCTCGTCGGGTACCGAACATCGCGATGATCTCGCGCACGATCCAGGCGTTGTCGATGGCGCGCCATGCCCTGCCCGCCTGGCCAAGGCCGGAAATCTTCACCTGCACGTTCGGCCACTCAGCCAGCCGCGCCATCGCAACCCGCCATCCCGCCAGGCCTTCGGCGCTGCGGTCGTTGGGTAATCCGGCGTGGTTGAGAATCAGGGTGATGCCGGGAAAGTCCCGGGCCAACCGTTCAGCTTCGGGCAGGTTCCACCACGGAGTCTGCAAATCGAAATGCAGCCCCAGTCCTTCCAGCGCGGCGTAACTGCGCCGCCAGCGCTCGTCACTCATCAGGCTTCGCACACGACCGAACTGCTCGGGTGACGTCGCGCCGCCGGGTTTGTGCCGCACGCTGCGCACACACTTGTAACTGGCCTGTTCGGTCAGCACCGCGATGGCGTCCGGATGATCCAGCCAGGCTTGGGCGACGATCGCATTCGGCACGCCGTAGCGGGCGGCCAGTTGCTCGATGAAACGGGTTTCGCCAATCGGGTCTTGCGGGTTCCATTCGGTCTCGACGTACACCGTTTGCACTACCCGGTGTTCACCGGCGTCGGCAAAGTAATCCTCGGGAAAATAGCGACGCTTGATCGCGCTGTAGTCGCCATAGCGAAACGGGATGTTCGCCTGCGGCGCGAGCCATGGGTGATCGTTGATGGTGGGGTCCCAGAAGTGATGATGGGCGTCGATGATCGGGCCCTTCCATGCTGTGTCGGGCCAGCGCTTATCCATGACGTACCTCGTCGAGACTGATGAACAACGTGGCGAAGACAAACACCGCCGAACACGCCGCAAAGAACCCGAGCACCGGGGCAAATCCGCCGGTCATTTGTAGAATCACGCCCACCAGAATCGGCACCGCGATACCACCCGTACTGCCGGCCATGTTCATCACACCGCCGATCAGACCAACCCGCGCCGGAGCGGCCAGCAACGCCGGGAAGCTCCAGTAGAGACTGCCCCACATCAGGAAAAAAGCGGTCATGGCCAACAACGCCACAGCGGCAAAAGGGTTGCTCAAGGTCGGCAACAGCAGGAACGCGCCGAGGGCCACCAGGCCGGAGAACGCCAGCAGGCTCTTGACTGCCACCCCGCGACTGACGCCTCGGCGGATCAAGCCATCGCACAAAAAACCACCGGTCAACGAACCCAACGCGCCGCAGACGAAAATCACGAAGGTTGCCGCACCGATGCCCTTGATATCAAAACCTCGGGCCTGGGACAGATAACTCGGTCCCCAGGTCAGCAAACCGAAGTACACCATGGCCCAACTGGCCCGGCCGATCAGCAAACCGCTCAGGGAACGGGCGGCGATGCCCAAACCTTTTACCGGCACACGGGCGGCTTCGGCAGCCGCAGTGGCGCGTCCGGCGTTGATCTTCTCCAGTTCCTGGACATTGACCTGCGGGTGGCTGGCCGGGTCATCGCGCAGATAACGCCGCGCCAGCCAGGCCAGTACCAATGTCGCGACACCAGCGATCACGAACGCCAGACGCCAGGAATCCAGCGAAGCAATCAAGTAGGCGATGATCAGCCCGCCGAGGGCCACACCGAGGGGACTGCCGCTGTCCATCAGTACCGCGCCGCGGCTACGTTCGCCGGGCGCCAGCCAGAGGGAAATCAGCTTGCCGCCGGACGGAAACAACGGCGCTTCCGAAGCCCCCAGCGCCACTCGGGCGAACAGCAAAGACAAACCACCGGTAGCAAACGCCGCCAACACCTGGAACGTGCCCCACAGCCCGGTGGACCAACTGATGACCCGATGCGGTCCGAAACGATCGATCAGCCAGCCGCCAGGTATCTGCAACAGGGCATAGGCCCAGAAAAAGCTGCTGAGGATCAGGCCCTGGGTGCTGGGTGACAGGGAAAATTCGTGGGCGATGGTCGGCATCGCGATGGACAGCGAGACCCGATCGATCAGGTTGACCATGGTCAGCGCGAAGATGATCGCGAAGATCCGCCAGCGCACATTGCTGGCCTTGACGGTGGAGGCCTGCGGTGTTGCCGCCGCTGCGGGCGAAGCATCGGCGCCGGGCAGCTGCAGGGAAGCACTGGGGCGAGCCATGGTGCGTACCTCTTTATTATTTTTGTAGGGAACAACCTTATTGCCGTCTGTGGGAGCGAGCCTGCTCGCGAAGAATTCAAAAGCGCCGCGGTCGGTCAGTTAACAAGCGTTTTCGTTAACGACCATCGCGAGCAGGCTCGCTCCCACAGACGGCGTTGGTGAGCACTATCGAAGGCTCAGCGATAACCGTCTAATCAAAACTTGAAATATGGCGATAGCCTCGAGTTATGGCATACCAGACTTTCAATGAGCTTTCAGGGGACAGGTACTGTTTCGACTTGTTGCAAATTCCGCTCTAGTCCGAAGCTTTGCGCCAGTGCCGTGGCTTTTGCTTTGGCGAGCTATAACCCCAGGCTATCGGTGTATGTATTGTTTTGACTAGACGCGACGACGCAGCCTTCCCACACTCGGCCCAGGCTTGCGGCTTTACCGCACAGACAAGCCGCCCATAACAATTACAAAAACACAAAACGAGGCCCTTCCATGCGAAATGCATTCGTCCGTCGCACATCCCGTCTGTTTTTTGGCTGCACGCTGATCGCCGCAGGCAGTCTTCCCGCACTCGCTCACGCTGCATGGCAACCTGACAAGAACGTCGAAATCGTCGTTGCCGGCGGCCCCGGTGGCGGTACCGACCAGCTCGGTCGCCTGATCCAGTCAATCATCACCACCCACAAACTGCTCGACGTCAACACCATCGTCCTCAACAAGGGCGGCGGCAATGGTGCCGAAGCCTTTCTCGACATGAAGATGAACAAAGGCGATGCCGAGAAGCTGGTGATCGGCACCAACAACATCTACCTGTTGCCGCTGGTGTCCAAGCTCGGCTACCAGTGGCAGGAACTGACGCCGATTGCCGCCGTGGCCGAGGATGACTTCATTCTCTGGAGCTACAAGGGTGCGCCATGGAAAGACGCCAGGGGTTTCTATGAAGCGGCGAAGGCCGATCCCTCGAAACTGCGCATGGGTGGCAGCCAGTCCAAGGATGTCGACCAGACCCTGACCTTGCTGCTGAACCAGACCAACAACAGCAAACTGGTGTACATCCCGTTCAAGAGCGGCAGTGAAGCCGCGACGCAATTGGCCGGCAAACACATCGCCGCCAACGTCAACAACCCCAGCGAAAGCATCAGCCAATGGCGCGGCGATCAGGTCGAGCCGCTGTGCGTGTTCAGCCAGGAGCGCATGAGCTACACCGAAAAAGTCGCCGGCGATAAGTCCTGGGCCGACGTGCCCACCTGCCATGAACAGGGCCTGGGCATCGATCAATACCGCTTCCCGCGCACCGTGTTCATGCCCGGCGACATCAGCACCGAACAGCGCGCGTTCTACGTCGAGCTGATGCGCAAAGTCACCGAGACCCCGGAGTTCAAGGCCTACGTCAAGCAGAACGCACTGGTACCGACCTTCCTGGAAGGCGAACCGCTGACGGCCTACATCGAAAAAGACACCGCTCGCGTCACTCCGGTGTTCAAGGAAGCCGGCTGGCTGAAAAACTGAGTTGTTCATGGCCGTTCACCCGCGAACGGCCTTCACCTGCTGGAGGTGATTCATGTCCCATTCTTCGGATTCACCGGCGCTGATCGGCACCCGCTGGGTTGAACTCGGCCTGACACTGTTCACCACCCTGATTGGCGTGGTGGTGATGTTCGGCAGCATCGAACAAGGTATCGGCTGGGGTGATGCCGGCCCCGAGCCGGGATACTTCCCCTTCTATATCGGCCTGCTGTTGAGTGCCGCAAGCGTGGCCAATGGCGTATTGACCCTGGTGCGCTGGCAAGCCCTGAGTGTTGCCTTTGTCAGTCGCAGTGCGTTCAGGCAAGTGCTGTCGGTGTTCGTGCCGATTGCGTTGTTCGTCGGTGCGATGCCAATCACTGGCATTTACCTCGCCTCGGCGGTGTTCATCGCCTGGTTCATGTGGCGTGACACCACCCGCGCCAAGCCCTATGGCAAATGGATGATCGCTGGCGTGTCCCTCGGCGCGGTACTCGCCAGTTACCTGATTTTTGCGCTGTGGTTCAAGGTCCCGCTGGATGCCGGCCCGATGGGCGACTGGATTGCCCTGGCCGGGAGAAACTTCAAATGAGCGAATTCGATTCCCTGCTGCAAGGCATGAACCTGATCCTGACCCCGGGCCACATCGGCCTGATGGTGGTCGGCGTGCTGCTGGGCATTCTGGTCGGCGTGTTGCCCGGCCTCGGCGCCCCCAATGGCGTGGCTCTGTTGCTGCCTCTGACGTTCACCATGTCGCCGGTGTCGGCGATCATTTTGCTGTCGTGCATGTATTGGGGTGCGCTGTTCGGTGGTTCGATCACTTCGATCCTGTTCAACATTCCCGGCGAGCCCTCATCGGTGGCGACGACGTTCGACGGCTACCCGATGGCCCGTGAAGGTCGCGCCGCCGAAGCCCTCACCGCCGCATTCAGTTCGGCACTGATCGGTGCCCTGGCCGGTGTCTTGTTGCTGACATTCCTGTCGACCCGGATTGCCGAGTTCGCCATGTCGTTCAGTTCCCCGGAGTTCTTCGCGGTGTACCTGTTGGCATTCTGCACCTTCATCGGTATGAGCAAGAACCCGCCGCTGAAAACCGTCGTGGCGATGATGATCGGTTTCGCCATGGCGGCGGTCGGCATGGACACCGTCTCCGGCAACCTGCGCCTGACCTTCGACCAGCCGGTCCTGATGACCGGTATCAGTTTCGAAGTGGCGGTGATCGGTTTGTTCGGTATCGGCGAAATCCTCTGCACGGTAGAAGAAGGCCTGGTGTTCCGTGGCGAACATGCGCGCATTACACCGATGGTGATTCTGCGCACCTGGGCCAAGTTGCCCCGCTACTGGTGGACCATTGTGCGCAGCACCCTGGTCGGTTGCTGGATGGGGATTACCCCTGGCGGTCCGACGGCGGCTTCATTCATGAGCTACAGCCTGGCACGGCGTTTCTCGAAGAAGCGCGAGAACTTCGGCAAGGGCGAACTCGAAGGCGTGATCGCCCCGGAAACCGCCGACCACGCCGCCGGCACCAGCGCCCTGTTGCCGATGCTGACCCTGGGCATTCCCGGTTCAGCCACGGCGGCGGTGATGCTCGGTGGCCTGATGATCTGGGGACTGCACCCCGGCCCGACGCTGTTCGTCGAACAGCATGATTTTGTCTGGGGCCTGATCGCCAGCATGTACCTGGGTAATGTAGTGAGCCTGATCGTGGTGTTGGCCACCGTGCCGTTGTTCGCCTCGATCCTGCGCATTCCGTTCTCGATCATCGCCCCGATCATCATCATGGTGTGCGCCATCGGTGCGTACTCGGTGCACAACTCGTTTTTCGACGTGGTGCTGATGCTTGGCTTCGGCGCGCTGGGGTATCTGTTCAAGAAGCTTGGCTACCCGATCGCCCCGCTGGTACTGGCCGCGGTGCTCGGCGACAAGGCCGAAGATGCATTCCGCCAGTCGATGCTGTTCTCTGACGGACAATTGGGGATTTTCTGGTCCAACCCGTTGGTGGGCAGCCTGACCACGGCGGCACTGCTGATGCTGTTCTGGCCATTGATTTCCAAGGCGCTGCAAACCCTGATGGGCCTGCGAAAATCCCCGGTCGCCAAGCCAAAATCGGTGCTTTGACACAGCAATGCTGGCAACGCCTGACATTTGTTGTCAGGCTTGCCGCACTCTTTTCTGCGAGCACGGCCCATGACCCGAATTCCTGTTGCCAATGTGATCCACAGTCGACTGCGTCTGCGCCAACTGCGGCTGATGCTGGCGTTGCAGGAATTCGGATCGTTGCGTCGTGCCGCCGACCACATCGGCATGACTCAGCCGGCAGCCACCAAGATGCTGCATGAGGCTGAGGACCTGCTCGGCGTTGAACTCTTCGAGCGTCTGCCCCGGGGCATGCGCTCAACCCCGTTCGGGGAAACCGTCATCTACTACGCACGCATGGTCTTCGCTGAACTCAGCGGCATGCGCGAGGAGTTGGTGGCGCTCGAATCCGGCAACCTTGGCCGGGTGGCGGTCGGTGCGATTCCGGCGCTGGCGTCGGGCCTTCTGACCCGCACCATCGCGACCTTGAAACAGAGCCATCCGCGGTTGTCCATGAGCATTCAGGTCGACACCAGCGACGTGCTGGTGCAGGCACTGTTGCAGGATCAACTGGACATCGTGCTGGGGCGGATTCCGGCCGGTGCCCGGGCCGAAGAATTACTGTTCGACAGCCTCGGCGAAGAAGCCTTGTGCGTGATTTGCGGCGCGCAAAACCCGCTGGCGCAAGAAAAGCAACTGAGTTGGGCCGAGTTACAGCATCAGACCTGGGTGCTGCAACAGCATCCCAGCCCGATGCGCGCGATCATCAATCAGGTGTTCCACAACGCACGGGTCGATATCCCCAGCAGCATCGTCGAAACCACCTCGATCATGACCTTGCTCTCATTGATCCAGCAGACCGACATGCTTGGCGTGACACCGGTGTCGGTGGTCGAGGATTATCCCGGCCGCGATTTGCTGGCCGTGTTGCCGATCAAGTTCGAAGCGCGATTGCCCCCCTACGGGCTGATCACACGGCGTCACCGCATCCAATCGTCGGCGATGCAGGCGTTCATGAATTCGGTGCGGGCCGAGCATGCGCATTCAATCCCTTTGTAGGAGCGAGCCTGCTCGCGATGGACGTCAACGATAACGCGTGCTGTCTGAATGATCGCATTGTCTGAAAGTCCATCGCGAGCAAGCTCGCTCCTACACACTCACACTGTTTTACGGAACACAAACACCAGACCGACGATGATCAACAGCATGCCCAGCATGCTCAACGTCGCCAAGCGATTACCGAAAAACAGGTAATCCATCACCGCCGTCACCGCCGGCACCAGGTAAAACAGGCTGGTGACATTCACCAGGTTGCCCCGGGCGATCAAGCGGTACAGCAGCAAGGTCGCCAACACTGACACCACCAGCCCCATCCACAACACCGGCACGATAAAACCGCTGTTGTGCTCGAAGTGAAAGGGCTGGAACGGCACGAAGATCCCGCACAGCAACAAACCAGCCAGGTACTGCACCGGCAGCGTGCCGAGGGGATTGTCGGTGATGCGCTTCTGCATGATCGAACCGAACGTCATGCTCGCCAGCGCCAGTAAACCGAAGAGCATCCCGGCCAACGACATGCCGGCCAGACCGATACCCTGGAAAACCACCATGATCAACCCGGCCAACCCAAGCGCCAAGCCAAACAGGCGGCTGGCTGATCGCTGACGCTCCATGATCACCACCGTGAGAATGGGTTGCACCCCCATGATGGTCGCCATCACACCGGGTGTGACTTTCAGGTCCAGGGCCAGCAGATAAAAAATCTGATAAGCCCCCAGCAACACGATCCCGGTCGACATCGCGTAGAGCATCGGCCTTCCACCCTTGGGCAACTTCAGCTTGAGCAATGGCATCAGCAACAACAGACCGCACAAGGCAATGACAAAGCGCACCAGCAGAAAGGCAAAGGGCGCCGCATGGGCCAGCCCCCATTTGGAGAAGATCGCCCCGCTGCTCCACAGCAGGACGAACAGGCTCGTGGAAGCCGCCGCGAGCGCGGACTTTTGAGTAAGGACAAACATGAGTACCACCTGTAGTCAGGCAATAAAAAGCCAACTCAGCCGAAGCTGAAATTCAGTAGTTGTGTTCAGGTGGGCGCGGGGGAACAGCAAAAAAGCTGATCAGCCCGAAACGCCAACGCCCGGCGGTGATACGACTGCGCACACCGGCGTGCTACTGACAGGTGGTGGGTAATGACTGATCTGCACAGGCTGCTGATTCCCGCACGGCACGACGCCAGCGTTGACCGCTGAATCGACTACCGCGTTGATGAGGGATGCAGGCATGGGCTGATCTTTTGTAGAGGGGTTGATAGTGAATAAGGGAGTTCACTGTGCGCCGACTATAACCAGCGCTCGACATGGATTGCAATAAGTGAACGGCCACCTGTAGGAGCGAGCTTGCTCGCGATGGTCTCAAGGGCTCCGCGTCCATCCAGAATGCACGCGTTTTCGTTAATCTCCATCGCGAGCAAGCTCGCTCCTACAGGGGCGTTAACCGAATAGCCAATAACCCAACAAGATCAGCACGACTACCGCCAGCACCGGGCGCAGTACTCGATAGGTCTTAGGGTTGCGCCGCTTCCACTGCTTGACCGCGCCACTGACTTTGTCACTGGAGTTCTTGCTCCACGCGTAAGCCTGATTGATCCCGCCCACACGCTCGTCATCCAGGTTTTGCGGCGCGGTCGCACGGCCCAGAAATGCACTGATCGAGCGGTTGATGCGGGTCATGAAGCGGTTGCTCAGCGGTCGTTCGATGTCGCAAAACAGAATGACGCGCGTCTTGTCGGTTTCGTTCTTGACCCAATGCACATAGGTCTCATCGAACATCACGTCTTCACCATCGCGCCAGGCATACACCTGACCGTCGACAAAGATGCGGCAATCGTCTGAGTTGGGGGTCGACAGGCCAAGGTGATAACGCAGGGAACCGGCGAACGGATCGCGGTGCGGGTTGAGATGACTGCCGCCCGGCAGCAGGGCGAACATGGCGCCTTTGACGTTGGGAATGCCGCTGACCAATGCCACGGTTTTGGGGCACAAGCGTTCGGCTGACGGCAGCGGTTTGTCGTACCACTTGAGGTAGAAGCGCTTCCAGCCCTTCTTGAAAAACGAGCCGAAACCGGCGTCGTTGTTCTTTTCGGCGGCGCGGATATACCCCTCGTCGAACAGATGCATCGCTTCGTCGCGAATGACTTCCCAGTTGTCCTTGAGCACGTCCAGTTCAGGGAATTTGCTGCGGTCCGGATAGGGTTTGGAAGGCACGCGGGAGAACAGGTACATCAATGCGTTATAGGGCGCGAACAACGCAGAATGGTTGACGAATTGACGCAAGACCGGCAACCGCACCTTGCCGCGCAAATGCACATAAAGCGTACTGCCGAAGAACAGCAGCAACACTGATGCCTTCGCGGCAAAGGAAAGGGTCATCAACAACTCCTTGATGGTTGACACTTTGCACAACGCCATTTACCCGACGTTGCAGCCGGCATGATAAACACTACCCACTTCGGGAATAACCCGCCTCTTCCAACATTCAGTGTTAAGGATTGTGCAATAAACCCTTCTTGACACAGGGCGGCTGAACATCCGCTGAACTGCATCACGCTATTTGTTCAGAGACCGCTGCGCGGTCCATCGCGGGTAATCCTTGCCCGCGATGACGTCTGAATGGGTGCCGCGTATCCCAAGCGTTACTGCTGGTTCTCCTGCTCGGTAAACAAATCGCTGAACAGCATGCTCGACAAGTAACGCTCTCCAGAATCCGGCAGAACCACTACGATGGTCTTGCCCTGCATTTCCGGGGTCTCGGCCAATCGAACCGCCACCGCCATTGCCGCGCCGCAGGAAATACCGCACAGAATCCCTTCTTCCTGCATCAAACGCAGGGCCATAGCCTTCGATTCCTCATCGCTGACCAATTCCACCCGGTCGACCATCGACAGGTCCAGGTTCTTCGGCACAAAACCGGCACCGATACCCTGGATCTTGTGCGGGCTGGGCTTGATCTCTTCACCGGCCAAGGCCTGGGTGAGCACCGGCGAAACGGCGGGCTCCACCGCCACCGAGATGATCGGTTTTCCCTGGGTATTCTTGATATACCGCGAAACGCCGGTGATGGTTCCGCCCGTTCCGACGCCTGACACCAGCACATCAACGGCACCGTCGGTGTCGTTCCAGATCTCGGGCCCGGTGGTTTTTTCGTGGATGGCAGGGTTGGCCGGGTTATCGAACTGAGCCGGCATGAAGTATTTGGACGGATCGCCGGCAACGATTTCACCCGCCTTTTCGATGGCGCCCTTCATGCCCTTGGCCGGTTCAGTCAGCACCAATTCCGCACCCAGCGCCTTGAGCACCTTGCGTCGTTCGATGCTCATGGACGAAGGCATGGTCAGCATCAGTTTGTAACCCCGAGCGGCGGCCACGAAGGCCAGGCCGATTCCGGTATTACCGGAGGTCGGTTCGACGATGGTCATGCCAGGCTTGAGTTTTCCGGTGCTTTCGGCATCCCAGATCATGTTCGCGCCGATCCGGCACTTGACCGAATACCCGGGGTTGCGCCCTTCGATCTTGGCCAGGATGGTCACACCGCGCGGCGCGATTCGGTTGATCTGCACCAGCGGTGTATTGCCGATGGAATGGGCGTTGTCTGCGAAAATACGACTCATGGCTGGGTCCTTGATACAGCATTTATTAAGCGCATCAAGGTATGCCTGTTGCCCGCAGGCGTCCAGTCAGGTCGAACGTCCGGTTATCAGCGCAGTCAATGGCTTTAGATCGCCAGAGATTTGCCACCATGAAACGTCTATACAGCTGGCCCCTGTGGACACTCTGCGGCCTCGCTGTGCTGCTGATAACCCTGCACTTCGCCCTGCCCTGGCTGGTGCGCGACTACCTCAACGAAAAACTGTCGGACATGGGCGACTACCGTGGCCAGGTTGCCGACGTGGACCTGGCCCTGTGGCGCGGTGCCTATAAAATCAACGGCCTGAAAATCGTCAAGGTCGACGGCAAGGTGCCAGTGCCGTTCGTTAATGCACCGTTGATCGACCTTTCCGTCAGCTGGCGTTCCCTCTGGCACGACCACGCCGTGGTGGCCGAGGTGCTGTTCATCAATCCCGAAGTGAATTTCGTCGACGGCGGCGCCAACAAAAAGAACTCCCAGACTGGTGAGGGTACCGACTGGCGTGCGCAATTGGGAAAACTGCTGCCGGTTACCTTGAACGAAGTACGGATCGATGACGGCAAAATCAGCTTTCGCAACTTCAATTCCAAACCACCTGTGAACATGAACGCCACCAAGGTCGATGCCAGCATCTACAACCTGACCAACGTGGTCGATACCAAAGGCAAGCGCGACGCCCGTTTCGAAGGCAAGGCACTGCTGCTGGGGCATGCACCGCTGGAAGCCACCGCGACGTTCGACCCGCTGAGCAATTTCGAAGACTTCGAGTTTCGATTGCGGGTCAGGGACATCGAGCTCAAACGCATGAACGACTTCGCTTCGGCCTACGGCAAGTTCGACTTCAATGCCGGCCATGGCGACGTGGTGATCGAAGCGAAAGCCCAGAAAGCCAAATTGACCGGTTACATCAAACCGCTGCTGAGGGACGTCGACGTATTCAATTGGCAGCAGGACGTGGAAAACAAGGACAAAGGGATTTTCCGCTCCATTTGGGAAGCCATCGTCGGTGGCTCCGAAACCGTGCTGAAAAACCAGGGCAAGAACCAGTTTGCCACCCGTGTCGAACTGAGGGGCAACGTACACCGGCAAGATATCAGCGCGTTCGAGGCTTTTTTACAGATTTTGCGTAATGGTTTCATTGAAGCATTCAATGCGCGCTATGAACGCCCCAAACCGGATGCCGGTTAACGTTTGCGGGTAACGGTATAGCGACCCGATTCTTCAGCGGCCCGTGGCACCCGGGATTGCTGTTGCAAGTAGTCCCAGCCCAGACAAGCCAGGGCCAATGAACGCGGCACCGTTTCCCGACCGCTGCTGTATCGGCTGATGCTGCGAGCACTGACCCCTAATGCCTCAGCGGCCTGATTGAGCGGTAATCCGGTGCGAGCGCGCCAGTCGATGAAAATCCGGGTGTTTTCGTCGGATGCGTTTTGCGCGAGTGCATCCAGATACAAGGTGTCGGCACCGATCTGGATATCCTGTTCAGGCCATTCGACACACCAGCCATCATCACCCAACGTGGCGCTCTGGAAAGCGCTCCCCTGCAAGGGTTGCAATCCTGGAAACATCTCCAGGTCACGGCTCAAATCGAGGGTCAGTCGTTGGCCGTCGATAAAGGTCAGCGCCAGGCGGTAATCCTCCAGCACCTGCACCGCCGACAGCCGTGGTCGCTTCATGGGTAACATCGTTTCCAATCCTCCAGCAATTGCGCCTGATGGTCCCTGACCCATTCCAGCGCTTCCTTGATAATCAGCGGCGGTGCCTTGCCCACCATGACCTCGACGGTTTCCAGGCTCAGCATGACATCTACTCCGCCGCCGGTCAGATGGACATGGGGTGGCGGATGGTCCTTTTCACGCAACTGAATGCGATACGTATCCCGAAATCGGTATTTAGTAGACATGTTTTGCAAGCTATCGCCAAAATGGCGATAGCTCAATACTGGCCAACCGCCGAGACCGAGTCAAGATGTGACGCCCCATTCAGAGACTGAATAAGCCGTCTGCGTTCACAGTCGACCGGGCACCGCGTTATAGTCGGGGCTGACCATTTATTGCGCCCCGCCCTGCCTCGTTCAGGTCGGCGTTACCGTTCGAGGATTAGCAGATGAAGTTCGAAGGCACCCAGGCCTACGTCGCCACCGATGACCTGAAGCTGGCGGTCAACGCCGCCATCACCCTGGAGCGGCCGCTGCTGGTCAAGGGCGAACCGGGCACCGGCAAGACCATGCTCGCCGAGCAACTGGCCGAATCTTTTGGCGCCAAGTTGATCACCTGGCACATCAAGTCCACCACCAAGGCCCATCAAGGTCTGTACGAGTACGACGCCGTCAGCCGCTTGCGCGATTCGCAGCTGGGCACGGAAAAGGTCCACGACGTTCGTAATTACCTGAAAAAGGGCAAGCTCTGGGAGGCTTTCGAATCCGAAGAGCGGGTAATCCTGTTGATCGACGAAATCGACAAGGCCGACATCGAGTTCCCCAACGACCTGCTGCAAGAACTCGACAAGATGGAGTTCTACGTTTACGAGACCGACGAGACCATCAAGGCCAAGAAGCGTCCGATCATCATCATTACCTCCAACAACGAAAAAGAGCTGCCGGACGCCTTCCTGCGCCGTTGCTTCTTCCACTACATCGCGTTCCCCGATCGCGTCACGATGCAGCGGATCGTCGACGTGCACTACCCGGACATCAAGAAGGACCTGGTCAGCGAAGCGCTGGACGTGTTCTTCGACGTGCGCAAGGTGCCGGGCCTGAAGAAGAAGCCCTCGACTTCCGAACTGGTGGACTGGCTGAAACTACTGATGGCCGACAACATTGGCGAAGCGGTGCTGCGCGAACGCGATCCGACCAAGGCCATCCCGCCGTTGGCCGGCGCTTTGGTGAAGAACGAACAGGACGTGCAATTGCTTGAGCGTCTGGCATTCATGAGTCGTCGCGGCAGTCGCTAAGCAGAGGCCAACGCCATGTTGCTCAATCTGTTCAATGAAATGCGCGCCGCCAAGGTCCCGGTCTCGGTGCGCGAGCTGCTGGACCTGATCAACGCGCTGAAACAGCGCGTGACCTTCGCCGACATGGACGAGTTCTATTACTTGTCCCGGGCGATTCTGGTGAAGGACGAACGGCATTTCGACAAATTCGACCGCGCATTCGGTGCCTACTTCAATGGCCTGGAAAAGCTCGACGACCACTTGCAGGCACTGATTCCCGAAGACTGGCTGCGCAAGGAGTTCGAACGCTCCCTGACCGACGAAGAGCGGGCGGCGATCCAGTCCCTCGGCGGCCTGGACAAACTGATCGAAGAGTTCAAGAAACGCCTGGAAGAGCAGAAGGAACGCCATGCCGGTGGCAACAAATGGATCGGCACCGGTGGTACCAGCCCGTTCGGTTCCGGCGGTTTCAACCCGGAAGGCATTCGGGTTGGCGATGCCGGCAAGCGCCAGGGCAAGGCGGCCAAGGTCTGGGATCAGCGCGAGTACAAGAACCTCGATGATTCGGTGGAACTCGGCACGCGCAACATCAAGGTTGCCCTGCGCCGACTGCGTAAATTCGCCCGTCAAGGCGCCGCGGAAGAGCTGGACATTGACGGCACCATCGACCACACCGCTCGCGATGCAGGCCTACTGAACATTCAGATGCGCCCCGAGCGTCGCAACACGGTCAAGTTGCTGCTGCTTTTCGATATCGGCGGTTCGATGGACGCTCACGTAAAGATCTGCGAAGAGCTGTTCTCGGCCTGCAAGACCGAGTTCAAGCACCTGGAGTACTTCTACTTCCACAACTTCATTTATGAATCGGTGTGGAAGAACAACATGCGCCGGACCTCCGAGCGCACGTCGACCATGGACCTGCTGCACAAGTATGGCGCCGACTACAAAGTGATCTTCATCGGCGATGCCGCCATGGCGCCCTACGAAATCACCCAGCCCGGTGGCAGCGTCGAGCACTGGAACGAAGAAGCCGGTTATGTGTGGATGCAGCGGTTCAGGGAGAAGTACAAGAAGCTCATCTGGATCAACCCGTACCCGAAAGACACCTGGGGCTACACCTCGTCGACCAATATCGTTCGCGATCTGATCGAAGATCAGATGTATCCGTTGACGTTGCAGGGGTTGGAGGAAGGGATGCGGTTTCTTTCCAAGTAATCTCGTTGTCCTTTCGGGCGCCTTCGCGAGCAAGCTCGCTCCCACATTGGATCTTTGCCGTACATGAGACCCTGTGGGAGCGAGCCTGCTCGCGAAGCTTTTAACGGTTGCCGAATCGGCGCAGATACGCGACTTGTTCGCGATGCGCCACTTCCTGCACCACCGGCCGCAACCGTACCTGCGCCCCCGGCAGGCACTGCGCCAACCGAGCCAGTGCCAGCGGCGTCAACGCTCCCAACCGCGGATAACCGCCAATGGTCTGCCGATCATTGAGCAACACGATCGGCTGCCCGTCCGGTGGCACCTGGACCGCGCCCAGCGGGATGCCTTCGGAAATCATCGGTTTGCCCTGGTACTGCAACGCCGTACCCAACAGACGAATACCCATTCGGTCGGCGCGGCTGTCGAGGTTCCATACGCTATTGAACGCATCGAACAGGCTTTGCCCGCTGAACTCACCGATTTGTGCACCGAGCACCAGGTCCAAAGGTGAATCGAGGCTCAGGTCCGGTCTTTGTTCTGGCGACAACTCCCGCAGCAGCATCACCGAATTGCCCGAATAGCTCAAACACGCGCCTTTACTCAGCGCACGGCCCATGCCATCCAGACCGCCGAGTTCTTCACGGACCACCGTCGAACTGCTGCCCAATACCTTCGGCGCATCAAAGCCACCCGGCGCGGCCAGATAGGCGCGAGCGCCGAGCAATGGCTGGGTGAACTGCAAAACCTGACCTTTATGCAGCCTGAAGCTGCGCCACGGTGCCAGCGGCTCACCGTCCACCTGTGCGCCCAGATCCGCCCCGGCCAGCGCCAGAACGCAATCGTCTTGCGCCACCAAGGCAAACCCGCCGAGGGTGATTTCGATCACCGGTGCATCCAGCCCGTTACCCAGCAGCCAGTTGGCCCAGGACATCGAGCGCCAATCAAGCCCGCCACCTTGGGTCACACCCAAATGTCGCACGCCGAATCGCCCGGCATCCTGCAACAGACACAGCGGCGTACTCGCTTCAATCGTCAAACGGCTCATGCCAGGGCCTCCAGAGGCGTGTCGTCACCACCCAGGCTGATGAATTCGGCATGGCCGACCGCTTCAAAGCGCACAGTGTCACCCGGTTGCATCAAGCTATAGCCGTCACGGTTGCGGTCGAACAATTTGGCCGGGGTGCGACCGATCAGGTTCCAGCCGCCCGGCGATACCACCGGATAGGCCGCTGTCTGTCGTTCGGCGATGCCGACACTGCCGGCGGCAACTTTCTTGCGTGGCGTGTTCAAACGTGGGGCGGCGAGTACTTCCTCCACCAGCCCCATGAAGGCGAACCCCGGTGCGAAACCCAGGGCGAACACCTGATACTCGCGCTCGCTGTGACGGCGGATCACCTCCTCCACCGCCAGTCCGCTGCGTTGCGACAACAGCGTGAGCTCCGGACCGACGCTCAAGTCGTACCACACCGGCAACACATGGCAGGTGCCGCGGCTACGCGCGTTGGGCGACAGGTCGATCAAGGCTTCGGCGATCAATTCCCTGGCCTGGACCGGGCTCAACGCGGTCAGATCGTAATGCACCATCAAGGTCGTGTAGGACGGCACCAGATCGATCAGGTGTTCAGCGAACGCTGCCCGCAGGCTTTCGCTGGCCGCCAGCATCCACGGCATGTTGGCTTCGGCGATTTCATCAAACAGACGCACCATCAGGCAATCGAGCGCGACCACTTCCACCCGCAGCTTCATGGCGCACTCTGCGCATTCAACGCTTCACGAATGCGTCGTACGGCAGCGACCGAACTGGCGTTGTCGCCGTGCACGCAGAGGGTATTGGCCTGCAAATGCAGAGCGCTGCCGTCGCTGGCGGTGAGGTGGTCGCCACGGGCAATGATCAACGCCTGCTCGATGATTTTCTCCGGATCGTGATGCACCGCACCTGGCAAGCTCCGCGAAACCAGCCTGCCGGCGCTGTCATAGGCGCGGTCGGCAAAGGCCTCGAACCACAGGGTGACGCCGTACTCATCGCCCAACTGCTGCGCCGCACTGTTGTCGCGGGTGGCCATTAACATCAACGGCAAGCTGCGGTCATAAGCGGCCACGGCCTGCAGCACCGCACGCAGTTGTGCAGGGTTGGCCATCATGTCGTTGTACATCGCGCCGTGGGGTTTGACGTAGCTGACCCGGCCGCCCTGCGCCCGGCAGATGCCGTCAAGGGCGCCGATCTGGTAATGCAGAATGTCCTGAAGTTCCTGGGTGGCATAGGCCATGGAACGGCGGCCGAACCCCACCAGGTCCTGATAAGCCGGATGGGCGCCAATCTGCACACCGTGGCTGAGGGCCAGGCTGACGGTCTTGCGCATGATGCTCGGGTCGCCGGCATGGAAACCGCAGGCGATGTTGGCGCAATCGATGAAGGGCATGACTTCCGCGTCCAGACCCATGGTCCAGTTACCGAAACTCTCGCCGATGTCACAGTTCAATAGCAGGCGGCTCACGATGAACACTCCTGTAGGCTTTATTCTTTTTAGCTGCAGGACCTATCCGCAAGACAGGTCCGCAGGTTATCCGTTACTGAGCGTCGAGTTGCTTGCCACGGGTTTCCGGCAGGCTCAGGGCCGCGAGGATCACCACGCCGTAGGACACTGCCGCAAAGGCACCGATGCCCACGCTCAGCGGCACGGTCTGGCTGAGCAGACCGATCAGCAGCGGGAACAACGCCGCCAGCGCACGACCGATGTTGTAGCAGAAACCCTGGCCCGAACCGCGGATGCGGGTAGGAAACAGTTCCGTCAGGAACGAACCCATGCCGCTGAAAATCCCCGAAGCGAAGAAGCCCAGCGGAAAGCCCAGCCACAACATCACGCCGTTGCTGACCGGCAATTGGGTGTACAGCAAGACGATGGTGAATGAGCCGACGGCGAACAGGATGAAGTTCTTTTTGCGCCCGAGGATGTCAGTCAGATAGGCGCTGATGACGTAACCGACGTAGGAGCCGACAATCACCATCGCCAGATAACCGCCGGTGCCGAGCACGCTCAAACCGCGTTCGTTCTTCAGAAAGGTCGGCAGCCAAGAGGTGATCGCGTAGTAACCGCCCAGGGCACCGGTGGTCAGCAACGAAGCACGGATCGTGGTGAACAGCATGCCCGGAGCGAAGATCTCATAGAACTTCGAGGGGTTGCTCGGGGCTTCCTTGGCTTTGGCTTCGCGATAGATTTCCGGGTCTTTGACCAGGCGACGGACGAAGATCACGAACACCGCCGGCACGATGCCGAGGATGAACAGTGCGCGCCAGGCGTCCTCCGGCGGCATGACCGAAAACAGCAACGCATACAGAATCGCCGTCAGGCCCCAGCCCAATGCCCAACCGGACTGGACCATGCCCACGGCCTTGCCGCGGTCCTTGGCCCGGATCACTTCACCGATCAGCACCGCACCGGCGGTCCACTCGCCACCGAAACCGAAGCCCATCAGGGTGCGCGCGATCAGCAGTTGCTCGTAGTTCTGGGCGAAACCGCAGAGAAAGGTGAAGAAGGCAAACCACAGCACCGTCAGTTGCAGCGTGCGGACGCGGCCGATGCGATCGGAGAGAATACCCGCCACCCAGCCACCGATGGCCGAAGCGATCAGGGTGCTGGTGTGAATCAGCCCGGCCTGCCCGGTGGTAATGCCCCACATGGCAATCAGCGTCGGCACCACAAAGCTGAGCATCTGGGTGTCCATGCCGTCCAGGCCATAGCCGATCTTGCAGCTCCAGAAGGTGCGGCGTTCCTGCTGATTGATGTTGCGATACCAGTCGAAAGGTCCCGGGCGAGCGGTGGTTTTCGGAATGGCGGTGGTGTCGGGCGCACTCATGGCAAATCTCCGCGCTGATTTTATTGGTATTGTTCTGAGCCCCGACGACGCCTATCGTGGGAACCGGATGGCCTGATTCTTGGGTGCGTCACCCTGCCGCGTCCAACTAATAAAAACCCGCCTTAGGCATAAGAAATCTTTATCCCATGAACCTGAAGTTTCTCGAGACCTTTGTCTGGGTCGCCCGACTCAAGAGTTTCCGCCTCACCGCCGACAAGCTCTTCACCACCCAGGCGTCGATTTCCAGCCGGATCGCCGTGCTTGAAGGCGAGCTCGGGGTGAAGCTGTTCCTGCGTGATTCGCGGGGGGTGAGCCTGACACCCGAGGGTCTGAAAGTGCTCGATTACGCTGAGCAGATGATGGACACCATGCAAGCGCTCAAGCACTCGATCGAAACCCGTTCGAGCAAGGCCGGACGTGTACGCATCGGCGTGATGGACACCGTGATCCACACCTGGCTCAGTCCGTTGGTCGCGCAGATGACCGATCACTACCCCTTGGTGGAAATCGAATTGGTGGCCGATACGTCGCTCAACCTCTGCGATCAGCTGCAAAAAGGCTTCCTTGATGTCATTCTTCAAACCGATCTGTTGCGCCAGGAAAGCGTGCGCAGCCTGGAGCTGGCCAGCCATCCCATGGGCTGGATCGTCGCCAGCAACTCGCTGTACAACCGTGAGTATTCAGGCGTCGCCGATCTGGCCAATGAGCGGATCATTACTTACTCGAAAAATTCTCATCCGCATCAGGAAGTACTCGCCCTGATGCAGGCCAACGGCGTGATTGCGCCAAGGCTCAACTGCGTGAACTCGGTGTCGGCGATTACCCGGCTGCTGCGCGATGGTTTCGGCATCGGCGCCTTGCCACCGGTGCTGGTGGCCGAGGAACTGGCGCGTGGGGAACTGACCTTGCTGGACATCGAGCAGCGCCCGCCGAACCTGCAGGTGGTGGTGTCGTGGCGAGTGGGTGCGGAATGGGTCGAGGAGATTGTGGCGTTGTGTCAGCAAGTGCTGGAGGGGTATGCGCGCAGGGTGGGTGATAAATACATCATTCTGGCTGATTGATCATACGCTGTAGTGAAGTTGAGGACTGTGGCGAGGGAGTTTGTCGGATCGCCGCACCGTCCCGCTCGGCTGCGCAGCAGTCGTAAATCCATTGAACGCGGTGTAACTGAAGCTCCGAGCTGGCTGGGTTTGGGGCCGCTGCGCGACCCAGCGGGAGCAAGCTCCCTCGCCACAGAGGGGTACTCAGAGCCCCCGAAAATCCCGCTCTTCGATCGGCCGGCTCTGGCGCAGGCGCTTGCCGCCCAGCACCACCCAGTCGATCAAGCGGAAGAGGCATTCGATCCCGAACGACAGCAGCAACGCACCGCTCATGCCCCAGATCATCGCTTCCGGCGTCAACAGGATCTGGTAGCTGTAGCCATTCCAGGTTTCCTTGCGAATATCCGGATCAGCCGCCAGCACCACTTGCAGCAAGCGGATGTACCACGGCCCCTGCATCGCCTGGAACTGCTTGTCCAGGGCCTGCTGACGGGTCAGCAGGTTGTTCAGGCTTTCGGCGTCGCTGCGGAAGATCGGGTCTTCGCTGGCACGATAATGAGCCACCAGTGCCTGCATATCGCCCTTGAAGAACTGATTGGCGGTGCCCTGGAACCCGCTCAGACCGGTCTGCGCTTCAATCAGATGCGCTTCGACCCGCTTGGCGTAATCGTTGATGAACCCTGGTACCTGGACACCGATCAACAGGCCCGCCGCGAACAACACCAGCCGTAGATAACTGAGCAACATGGGGAGCAGATCCTTATTCGGTCATGCCCTGGCTGACGCATTCACCGCGTCGCCACAGGCTCCATTGGCCCGGTTCGTAGCGGGTCCAGGTTTCGTTTTCGGTCAAGGGTTCGGTGGCGATCACCGTGACCACGTCGTTGGGCGTGGTTTCGGCCTGAAAGTCGACGATCACATCGACATCCTTCAAGCGCGCCGGGCCAAACGGGGCACGACGGGTGATCTGCGCCAGTTTGGTCGAGCAGTAGCAGAACAGCCAGTCGCCATCGCTGAGCAAGCAGTTGAACACGCCTTTACTGCGGTACTCGGCGCAAGCGGCCACCAGGTCCGGCAACAGTTCTTCGACCTCGACCGGCTCGGGGAATGCTGCTCTTACACGGTTGAGCAAATCGCAGAACGCGGCTTCGCTGTCGGTATCGCCCACGGGACGGTAGAAGCTGGCAGTCGGCTGGAAGTCTGCCAACTGGCCGTTATGGGCGAAACACCAGTTGCGGCCCCACAACTCGCGCACGAACGGATGGGTGTTGGACAAACAGACCTTGCCGACGTTGGCCTGGCGGATGTGCCCGATCACCACTTCGCTCTTGATGGGATAGCGCTGTACCAGGTTTGCGACTTCCGACTCACTGCTTGCTGCCGGATCCTGGAACAATCGCAATCCGCGGCCTTCATAGAAAGCGATGCCCCAACCGTCACGGTGCGGACCGGTGCGCCCGCCGCGCTGCATCAGCCCGGTGAAGCTGAACACAATATCGGTCGGGACATTGGCGCTCATGCCCAATAACTCACACATGCTCGGACTCTCGCTTCAAACCTGGGGCAACGTTACAGACGGGGTTCGACCCGCATACGCTGGGGATTGCTTGGCACAGGCGGGCGACCGTAGCGATCATCGCCGGCACCGCCGAACGGGTGTTCTTCTTCCGGTTCGTCGGCACGGGCTGCGGCTTTGGCGGCAGCGGCCTGTTCCTTGCGCGCATTGGCGGCGCGTTCGATGGGGAAGCGGATGGCCACGAACACCAGGTAAATGCCGAAAGCGATCATGCCGTACATGAACAGATCGGAAATGGCCCGCCATGCGTTATTGCCGACCTTGAACAACAGGTCCAGGGCGGTAATGGCGATGGCCGGGGCGACCTTTTCCTTCACCGGGTCGATGATGGTCGGGCTGAACAGCAGCACCGCCATCAGCAACCGCAGCGGTTCACGCAGCCAACGCCACATCCAGCGGGTGATGCGCATCCACACCAACAGGCAGCCCAAAGCGGCAAAGGCGTAGAGGCCCCAAGCGATCAGATAGTCGTTCTCGGTCATGGTGTCCATGGCAAGGCAGGCAAAGAGGCGCTTATGATAACGGCTTTTCGCACGTCAGGCTTGCCCCAAGCGCAATCCATGTGGGAGCGAGCCGGCTCGCGAAAGCGGTGGCTCAGTCAACATTGAGGTTGAATGTGATGACTCTTCGCGAGCAGGCTCGCTCCCACAGGTTTCCAGGCCCACTTTTACGTACATTGATCGAGAGTCCTTCATGCCCCTATCCGCCAACGTTTCCGACGCCCCGATCGCCCGCAAGGCCGAGGGTGATGACCCGTATGCCTGGCTGCAGGAGCGCGACACCGATGCGGTGCTCGACTACCTGAAGGCTGAAAACCGCTATCAGGAAGCACAAACCGCCGACCAGGCCGGGCTACGTGAGACCCTGTTCGAGGAGATCAAGGGCCGGATTCTCGAAACCGACCTGTCCCTGCCCTCACCGTGGGGACCGTATTTGTATTACACGCGCACCACGGCGGGTGACGAATACGCCCGGCATTACCGCTGCCCGCGTCCGGCCGACGACAGCCTGAAACTCGATGAAAGCCAGGAACAACTGCTGCTGGACCCGAACGCACTGGCCAACGGCGGCTTCTTTTCCCTCGGCGCGTTCAGCATCAGCCCGGACCACCAACGCCTGGCCTACAGCATCGACTCCACGGGTGACGAGATCTTCACCCTGTTCGTGAAGGAACTGTCCGACGGACGCGTCAGCGAACTGGAATTCCAGGACTGCGACGGCAGCATGACCTGGGCCAATGACAGCCTGACCCTGTTTTTCGGCGAGCTGGACGACACCCATCGCCCGCACAAGCTGTTCCGCTATCGCCTGGACGGCACGGCGGCCGAAGAAGTGTTCCATGAGCCGGACGGCCGCTTTTTCATGCATTGCTACCGTTCCAGTTCCGAGCAGCAACTGCTGTTGTCTGTCGGCAGCAAAACCACCAGTGAAGTCTGGGTACTCGATGCCAACCAGCCGCAGCATGCCTTTACCTGCATTGCGCCACGGGTCGAAGACCATGAATACGACGTCGACCACGGCGCGCTCTCCGGCCAATGGACCTGGTTCATACGCACCAATCGCGACGGCATCAACTTCGCCCTGTACACCGCAGTCGATACCGGCGTCGCGCCTGTCGAATCCGCCTGGCACAACCTGATCCCCCATAGCGACACAGTGATGATCGAAGGCATGAGCCTGAACGCTGGCGCCATGACCTTGAGCCTGCGTGAAGGTGGCTTGCCGATCATTGAAGTCTACCCACAGGACTTGCCGAGCTACCGGGTGCAACTGCCGGACGCAGCCTACAGCCTGCACGTGCAGAACAGCCTGGAGTTCATCAGCGAGCGAATCCGCCTGCGCTACGAAGCGTTGAACCGTCCGGCGCAGATCCGCCAGCTGGAACTGGTCAACGGCGAACAGAAAGTCCTCAAGGAAACGCCGGTACTCGGCCCGTTCGACGCCGATGCCTACGTCAGCCAGCGCCTGTGGGCGACAGCGCCCGACGGTACGAAAGTGCCGATCAGCCTTGTGGTCAAACGCGAAGCGCTCGGCAAGCCGACGCCCCTGTACCTGTACGGCTACGGCGCCTATGGGGAAAGCCTCGACCCGTGGTTCTCCCACGCACGCCTGAGCTTGCTCGATCGCGGCATGGCGTTTGCCATCGCTCACGTGCGCGGCGGTGGCGAGCTGGGTGAAGCCTGGTATCGCGCCGGCAAACAGGAACACAAGCACAACACCTTCAGTGACTTCATCGCCTGCGCCGAGCACCTGATTGCCAATGGCTTCACCACCGCGCCACAACTGGCGATCAGTGGTGGCAGTGCCGGCGGCCTGCTGATCGGTGCGGTACTCAACCAACGGCCAGAGCTGTTCGGCGCGGCAATTGCCGAAGTGCCGTTCGTCGATGTACTCAATACCATGCTGGACCCGGATCTGCCGTTGACCGTCACCGAATACGACGAGTGGGGCAACCCTGAAGAACCGGACGTCCATGATCGGATCAAGGCCTACGCCCCGTACGAAAACGTTACCGCGCAAGCCTATCCGGCGACCTTGGTGATCGCCGGCTACAACGACAGCCGCGTGCAGTACTGGGAAGCCGCCAAGTGGGTAGCCAAGTTGCGCGCGACCAAAACCGACACCAATCCCCTGCTGCTCAAGACCGAACTGGGCGCCGGACATGGCGGGATGAGCGGTCGGTATCAAGGATTGCGTGACGTAGCACTCGAATATGCATTTTTGTTCAAGGTTTTGGGGGTTGCCTGAGGAACTTGACGCGGTACTCCGGTCTTAATTCCGGACACCGGGTCCGATGCAACAATGATCCCCTGTGGGGGCGAGCCTGCTCGCGAAGGCAATGTTTCAGTCGACATATGTGTTGAATGTAATGGCCACTTCGCGAGCAGGCTCGCTCCCACAGAAGGGATTGCGGTGATTTCAATATCGAGCCCGTAACAGACACAACAATAAAGACCGCCCGACATGTCAGAACCGACTCATTTGAACAACGAAATCCGCGACTGGCTGATGGACTGCGGCCTGTTCAACCAGTTGCTGCCCGCCGACTTCGCCGCGGCCTCGGGTTATTTCAGTATCAGCTCCATTGCCCAGGGTGAAGAGATTTTCCACGAAGGCGATGCCGGCAGTTTCATGTGCATCATCCACACCGGTCAGGTGGCCGTGCAGAAGACCACCAGCGTCGGGCAACGGGTGACCATTGCTACGCTACGCAGTGGCCGCTCGTTCGGCGAAATGGCCGTACTCGATGGCGAACGCCGCTCGGCCAGTTGCGTGGCGGCGAGCCACTGTCAGTTGCTCAACCTGGGCAAGGATTCCCTGGAAAAGATGCTCAACGATGCGCCGAAAATCGCCGCCAAGATCATCCGTGCCCTCGCCGTTTCCCTGTCCAGGCGCCTGCGCATGGCCGACGGCCAACTGCTTGCACAGCAGGTCTAACCGCCGGGCGACTTGACCTTCGGCGGATTCTGCTCGATCCCTGGCACCGGCTGATCCTTGGTCGGCGGGCTGGGCATCTCGATAGGCACCAGCGGTGGACCGCCACTGCCGGGGCCGACCTTGGGCAAGGGCGCAGGGGTGATTTGCGGATACGGCGTGGGTGTCGCGGTGCCAGGTGAACCGGGCATCGGTGCGGGACTGACGGGCATGGTTTGCAGCGGTTGGGCCTGCACTGCAGTAATCGAGAGCGCGGCCAGGGCAATGACCGTTAGAATGGTGCGCTTCATCAATGGCTCCGTTGGCCTTGTTGTCATGTGCAGGCTACTCCCAACTGCGTCCGTTTGCCCTCCCCTCTGCCGCCATTTTCTCCCCAAGTGAGCCCCATGAAACGTTTCGTACTGCTCGACACCACCCCTATTCCCGAGAACGGCGGTGCCCTGTGCCTGTTCGAGTACGGCGAGGACTTCGTCATCAAGATCCAGGGTGGTGACGGCGGACAACTGATGAACACCCGTATGCACGGCTCCGAGGATGCCTTGGCCGAAATCCCTTGTCGCAAGGTCGCAGGGCGCCCGCATTCGCGGGTGCTGATCGGTGGCTTGGGCATGGGTTTCACCCTCGCCTCGGCGCTCAAGCATTTGGGCAAGACGGCTGAAGTGGTGGTCGCCGAACTGGTACCGGGCGTGGTGGAGTGGAATCGCGGACCGCTGGGCGAGAAAGCCGGGAACCCGTTGCTTGATCCACGCACCGTCATCCGCATGGAAGACGTGGCCAAAGTGCTGCAAGCCGAGCCGCAAGGTTTCGATGCGATCATGCTCGACGTCGACAACGGCCCCGAAGGCCTGACCCAGAAGGCCAACAGCTGGCTCTACTCCGCCGGCGGCCTGAGCGCCTGCGCCAAGGCCCTGCGGCCAAAAGGCGTGCTGGCGGTCTGGTCGGCCAGCGCAGACCGGCAGTTTTCCGACAAACTGAAAAAAGCCGGGTTCAAGGCCGAGGAAGTGCAGGTCTTCGCCCATGGCAACAAGGGCACCCGCCACACGATCTGGATTGCCGAGAAGCTCAAGGGCTGAGCTAAACTCTGTTCATAACCGTCATTAGTCTTTCTACAAAGGTGAACCCATGAGTTCGTCCACCCCAACCAATACGTCGAAGCTGGACCGCATCCTCGCCGACAACCAGCGCGACAAGGAAATGGGTTACCGCGACAAGGCCCTGAAGATGTACCCGCACGTGTGCGGCCGCTGCGCCCGTGAATTCTCCGGCAAGCGCCTGAGCGAGCTGACCGTGCATCACCGCGACCACAACCACGACAACAACCCGCAGGACGGTTCGAACTGGGAGCTGTTGTGCCTGTACTGCCACGATAACGAACACTCGCGCTATACCGACCAGCAGTATTTTGATGAAGGCTCGTTGAGCACGCCAAAGATCGCCAAGGCGACGCATAACCCGTTTGCGGCGCTGGCCGGATTGATGAAGAAAGACGAATAATCTTCAGCGCCTGGATTGACCCCTTCGCGAGCAGGCTCGCTCCCACATTTGATCCGTGTTGTACACAAAACCC
>NZ_JBSVWS010000032.1:0-42625 GCF_054071155.1 Pseudomonas sp. SDO5532_S415
GAGCTTTCGTCTCAACCGAGGCGCGCATTCTACAGCAGCCTCATTTGCTGTCAAGTGGTTATTTTCAGAAGTTTTCAAGGTTTTCCTTAACAACTTCAACCACTTGCGCTTTCGATCTCTCGTCAGCGGGAGGCGAATTCTACAGCGTTACTCGCTGCTGTCAACACCTCTTTTTCAACTTCCTTTCGGCTTCGATGACCTGAAGCAACCCGCTGCCGAAAACTGCGTAACTCATTGTTTACCAAGGAGTTTTCCGTTTCGACTGCGCCGGAAGTGGGGCGAATTATAGACACCTGAGATCTGCCGTCAACCGTTAATTTCAGTTTTCTTTCAATAAGTTACGAGAGGCAGGAAATGAGCCCGCTCCACCCACACCTGGAAGGAGCAAGCCACTCTTCTATATAGGGGGAAATCCTTAGAGCACGCCGGACTCTTTGAAGTTAGCCACGGTACCGGCATCCAGCCCCAGTACCCGCTGTAGAACCTCAAACGTATGCTCCCCCAACAAAGGAGGCGCACGACGGTACTCCACCGGCGTCTCCGACAAACGTATCGGGCTCGCCACCTGCGGCACCATGCCAGCCAGCGCATGCGGCAACTCAATCGACAACCCGCGCGCCTTGACCTGAGGATCGGCAAACATCTGTGCAAGATCATTAATAGGCCCACAAGGAACCCCCGCCTGCTCCAGCTGAGCCACCCATTCAGCAGTGGTCTTGAATACAGTGGCCTGGCGGATCAGTGGAATGAGGACCGCCCTATTGGCCACCCGCAGTTTGTTGGTTGCGAAGCGCGGATCATCCGCCCACTGAGGCTGCCCGGCGACCTCCGCGAATTTGCGGAACTGCCCGTCATTACCCACGGTAAGGATGAAGTCGCCATCCGCCGTAGGAAAATCCTGATAAGGCACGATGTTCGGATGAGCATTCCCCAAGCGTTTGGGCGCATTGCCTGTCGTCAGGTAGTTCATCGCCTGGTTAGCCAGGCACGCCACCTGAACATCCCGCAACGCCATATCAATATGCTGACCGCCACCGTCATGATCACGATGCGCAAGCGCCGCCAGGATCGCGACCGTCGAGTAGAGCCCGGTCAAAATATCTGTCAGCGCCACACCCACCTTCACCGGTCCTGCCCCCTCATCGCCTTCAGGTCGCCCTGTCAGACTCATGAGGCCGCCCAACCCCTGGATCATGAAGTCATAACCCGCACGCTTGGCATAAGGACCGGTTTGACCGAATCCGGTGATCGAGCAATAGATCAGGTCCGGATTGATCGCCTTCAGCGATTCGTAGTCCAGCCCGTAAGCCGCCAGACCACCGACCTTGAAGTTCTCGATCAGGATGTCCGACTTCGCCGCCAGATCTCGCACCAACTTCTGCCCCTCTGGGCGCGTGAAGTCAATAGTCACCGATTGCTTGTTGCGATTGGCCGACAAGTAATAGGCGGCCTCGCTAGTGTTCTCGCCATAAGCGTCTTTAAGGAATGGCGGGCCCCAGGCGCGCGTGTCATCACCATTTCCCGGGCGCTCGACCTTGATCACTTCAGCGCCAAGGTCGGCAAGGATCTGCCCAGCCCACGGCCCGGCCAGCACCCGCGATAAATCCAGTACCCGTAGATGTGAAAGCGCGCCCATGCCGTTCTCCTATTAATAGAACGCCTGGATGCCGGTCTGCGCCCGACCGAGGATCAGCGCGTGGACGTCATGCGTACCCTCATAGGTATTCACCACTTCCAGGTTGACCAGATGGCGAGCGACGCCGAACTCGTCGGAGATACCGTTGCCGCCCAGCATGTCGCGGGCCATGCGCGCAATGTCCAGGGACTTGCCGCAAGAGTTGCGCTTCATCATCGAAGTGATTTCAACCGCTGCAGTACCTTCGTCCTTCATGCGCCCCAGGCGCAGGCAGCCTTGCAGCGCCATGGTGATTTCGGTCTGCATGTCGGCCAGCTTCTTCTGGATCAACTGAGTGGCAGCCAATGGGCGGCCGAACTGCTGACGATCCAGTGTGTACTGGCGAGCGGTGTGCCAGCAGAACTCGGCAGCACCCAGCGCTCCCCAGGAAATGCCGTAACGTGCCGAGTTGAGGCAAGTGAAAGGACCTTTCAAACCACGGACATCCGGGAAGATGTTCTCTTCGGGGACAAACACGTTGTCCATGACGATCTCGCCGGTGATCGATGCGCGCAGGCCGACCTTGCCGTGAATCGCCGGGGCGCTCAGGCCCTTCCAGCCTTTTTCCAGAACGAAGCCACGGATATCGCCCGCGTCGTCTTTACCCCAGACCACGAACACATCGGCGATCGGGCTGTTGGTAATCCACATCTTGCTGCCAGTCAGGCTGTAGCCGCCTTCCACTTTACGTGCACGAGTAATCATCGCGCCCGGGTCGGAACCGTGGTTAGGCTCGGTCAGGCCGAAGCAGCCGATCCACTCGCCCGAGGCCAGTTTCGGCAGGTACTTCTGTTTTTGCGCCTCGGTACCGAACTCATTGATCGGCACCATCACCAGTGAGGACTGCACACTCATCATCGAGCGATAGCCGGAGTCGATGCGCTCGACCTCACGGGCAATCAAGCCGTAGCTGACATAGTTCAGGCCGCTGCCACCGTACTGCTCCGGAATGGTCGCACCCAACAGGCCCACTTCGCCCATCTCGCGGAAAATCGCCGGGTCGGTCTTTTCATGACGGAACGCTTCGAGAATGCGCGGCGCGAGGCTCTGCTGGGCGAACTGCGCGGCGGTGTCGCGGATCATGCGCTCTTCTTCGGTGAGCTGTTGATCCAGCAGCAGGGGATCGATCCAGTTGAAGCTAGCTTTACCGGCCATGAGTGTGTCCTCTCGAAACGGGTGAAATAAACGTGGACTGATCCTAGGCCCGGTTCACCGTCTCGGCAAACGAGGATTTTGCATACTGTTGTGCTAATTTCTCACTCCGAAACGTCGCAAAACGCATTTAACGCGATGTATTAGTGAGGTTGACGTACATGCGCAGGAAGATACCCAGCACAACGGCCCTGATCAGCTTTGAGGCAGCTGCACGCCATGAGAGCTTTACCAAGGCAGCGCAGGAACTTTCGCTGACGCAAGGGGCGATTTGCCGACAGATCGCCGGCCTTGAGGAATTCCTCAGCGTAGAACTGTTCCGACGTTCGCGGCGCGGCGTGAAGCTGACAGAAGCCGGTCTTTCCTACAGCCGCAGGGTCGCCACCCAACTTGATGCAGTCGAACGGGACACCCTGTCCGTGATGGGTCAGCAAGGTGCCAATGTGATCGAACTGGCCGTAGTTCCGACGTTCGGCACCCAGTGGCTGCTGCCTCGACTCAAGGACTTCCAGCAAAAACACCCGGAAGTGACGGTCAACCTGACCAACCGCACACGCCCCTTCCTGTTTGCCGATACGGACTTTGACGCAGCGATTTACTTCGGCGACGCGGACTGGCCCGGTACGGAGTCCCACCGCTTGATGGGCGAACATCCGCTTCCCGTTTGCAGCCCCAACCTGATGGGGAAAAACACTCATCTGACCGCCGGTGAAATCGCTGAACTCCCCCTTTTGCAACAGACCACCCGCCCCTACGCCTGGCGACATTGGTTTAACTCTCAGCGACTGAATGTCCCTCGCGACATGACAGGACCGCGCTACGAGCTATTCTCCATGCTGGCCCAGGCGGCCATGCACGACATGGGCATCGCCTTGATTCCACCCTTCCTGATTCAGCGTGAATTGGCCGAGAAACGACTGGTCATTGCCAACCCCCAGGCACTCTCCAGCATCAAGGCTTATTACCTGATGATTCCTGAGCGGAAGGTCGAATCGGCGTCTTTAAGGGCATTCAGAGATTGGCTGGTCAATCAGGCGCACAGCTACAGCCTCGAAGGATAAAGGCTTACAGAGGATAGCTGACCCCGTAGTCAGCAAAATAAAAACCCTACAGATATAACTATTTGTCGCATATTCGAAGACTGTACCGAAAGCAGTACAAACGTCCCACAAGCGCCTGAACATATGGCTTTGCGCCGCTATTTCGAAGCAATGCAGGAACATTCATATGGCCTATGTGAAAATTCTCAAATTCAAGAAAAATGCTCTGAAAGGCACGCTTTACAAGGGACTGCGCTTAATCGATGCGACATTCGGTCACGGGGTGACTTGTAGTTAATTTTCCGTCACGCGTCATAATCCCTTGAAGGGCACAAAGTTCGCCTGCAAAATGCCGCGCCCCGCCCTGATTTGGCGGGGTCGTGCTGATCGGCCGCCCCAGCCGCACCATCCGTAGTGCATGGGTTTACTCAATAAGATCACGCAGGAGATTTGACGTGCACATTGGTGTTCCTCTCGAAACCCAGACCGGTGAAACACGGGTTGCTGCAACCCCTGAAACCATTAAGAAGCTGATCGGCCAGGGTCATAAGGTCACTGTACAAAGCGGCGCCGGCGTCAATGCCAGCGTTGTCGACAGTGCCTATGAAGCCGCAGGCGCAAACATTGGCAGCGCCGGTGACGCGTTTGGTGCAGAGCTGATTCTGAAGGTCGTCGCCCCCACTGACAGCGAACTTGCGCTGATAAAAAGCGGCACCATTGTGGTGGGGATGCTCAATCCGTTCAGTAACGAAACCATCGCCAAAATGGCCGAGTGCGGCATTACCGCGTTTGCGCTGGAAGCTGCGC
Source organism: Pseudomonas sp. SDO5532_S415 (assembly GCF_054071155.1). NCBI lineage: Bacteria > Pseudomonadati > Pseudomonadota > Gammaproteobacteria > Pseudomonadales > Pseudomonadaceae > Pseudomonas > Pseudomonas sp. SDO5532_S415. Next base: position 4,675 of record NZ_JBSVWS010000032.1, read on the forward strand.
CACGCACCTCCCGCGCCCAGAGCCTGGATGTGCTGTCTTCGCAAGCCAACATCGCCGGCTATAAAGCCGTGTTGCTGGCTGCTCACCACTATCCGCGCTTCATGCCGATGCTGATGACCGCTGCGGGCACCGTGAAAGCGGCGCGCGTGCTGATTCTCGGCGCCGGCGTCGCCGGACTGCAGGCCATCGCCACAGCGAAACGCCTGGGAGCGGTGATCGAGGCGTCCGACGTGCGCCCTGCGGTTAAAGAGCAGATCGAATCCCTCGGCGCCAAGTTCGTCGACGTACCTTACGAGACCGATGAAGAGCGCGAATGTGCCGTTGGTGTCGGCGGCTACGCACGCCCAATGCCGGCCAGTTGGATGCAACGTCAGGCTGTGGCCGTGCACGAACGCGCCAAGCAGGCTGACATTGTTATCACCACCGCGCTGATTCCAGGCCGCAAGGCGCCGACGCTATTGAGCGCGGAAACCGTGGCGCAAATGAAACCGGGCTCGGTGGTCATCGATCTGGCGGCGGCCCAAGGCGGTAACTGCCCGCTGACCGTGGCTGATCAGGTGGTCGTCGAGAATGGCGTAACCATCGTCGGCCCGACCAATCTGGCGGCCGCGGTCGCAGCCGACGCCTCGGCGCTGTATGCACGCAACCTGCTGGACTTCATGAAATTGTTGTTCGATAAAGAAGGACAACTGGTGATCAACCTTGAAGACGATATCGTCGCCGCGTGCCTGATGTGCCGCGACGGCCAGATCGTGCGCAAGAACGGCTGAGGATAAAAACAATGGAAGACATGCTGATCTCTCACGGTATCTACAACCTGATCATCTTTGTGCTGGCTATCTATGTCGGCTACCACGTGGTCTGGAACGTGACCCCTGCCCTGCACACACCACTGATGGCCGTGACCAACGCGATCTCGGCTATCGTCATCGTCGGCGCCATGCTCGCGGCCGCCCTCACCGTGACCCCACTGGGCAAGACCATGGGCACCCTCGCCGTGGCCCTGGCCGCGGTCAACGTGTTTGGTGGCTTCCTGGTAACCCGGCGCATGCTGGAAATGTTCAAGAAGAAAGCGGCGCCAGCAAAGGCTCCGGCAGCCAAGGCCGAAGCAGTCAAGGCTGAGGTGCAGCAAGCATGAGCATGAATCTGGTTACTTCCCTGTATTTGATCGCCTCAGTCTGCTTCATCCAGGCGCTCAAGGGACTCTCGCATCCCACCACGTCGCGTCGCGGCAACCTGTTCGGCATGCTCGGCATGGGCCTGGCGATCCTCACCACGGTTGGCCTGATCTACAAGCTGGGTGCCGAACTGGCCCACGACGGTATCGTCTACGTGATCGTCGGCCTGCTGATCGGTGGCACTGTCGGTACGATCATGGCCAAGCGTGTTGAAATGACCAAGATGCCCGAACTGGTCGCCTTCATGCACAGCATGATCGGCCTGGCAGCGGTGTTCATCGCCGTGGCCGCCGTGGTCGAGCCACAGTCGCTGGGCATCGTCCAGAACCTCGGCGATGCAATCCCGGCCGGTAACCGCCTGGAGTTGTTCCTCGGCGCTGCCATCGGTGCGATCACCTTCTCCGGTTCGGTCATTGCCTTCGGCAAACTGGCAGGCAAGTACAAGTTCCGCCTGTTCCAGGGCGCGCCAGTACAGTTTGGCGGTCAGCACAAGCTGAACCTGCTGCTGGGTCTGGCCACACTGGCACTGGGCGTGACTTTCATGCTCACCGGCGACTACACCGCTTTCGGCGTGATGCTGGCGCTGGCCTTCGTACTCGGCGTGCTGATCATCATCCCGATTGGCGGCGCCGACATGCCGGTCGTCGTGTCCATGCTCAACAGCTACTCCGGCTGGGCAGCAGCGGGCATCGGCTTCTCGCTGAACAACTCGATGCTGATCATCGCCGGTTCTCTGGTGGGCTCAAGCGGTGCGATTCTCTCGTACATCATGTGCAAGGCGATGAACCGTTCGTTCTTCAACGTACTGCTCGGTGGTTTCGGCAACACCGCGGACGCGGCCGGCCCTGCCGGCTCGAAAGAAGCCCGCCCGGTGAAATCCGGTTCGGCTGACGACGCGACCTTCCTGCTGACCAACGCCGACACTGTGATCATCGTTCCAGGCTACGGCCTGGCGGTAGCACGGGCGCAACATGCGCTGAAGGAACTGACCGAGAAGCTGACCCATCGCGGCGTGACCGTGAAGTATGCGATCCACCCGGTTGCCGGTCGTATGCCGGGCCACATGAACGTACTGCTGGCCGAAGCCGAAGTGCCTTACGACCAGGTGTTCGAGATGGACGACATCAACTCCGAGTTCGGTCAGGCCGACGTGGTGCTGGTGTTGGGCGCCAACGACGTGGTCAACCCGGCTGCGAAGAACGACCCGAAATCGCCGATTGCCGGCATGCCGATTCTCGAAGCGTTCAAGGCCAAGACCATCATCGTCAACAAGCGCTCGATGGCCAGCGGTTATGCCGGTCTGGACAACGAACTGTTCTACCTGGACAAAACCATGATGGTGTTCGGTGACGCGAAAAAAGTCATCGAGGACATGGTCAAGGCCGTCGAATAACCCTCGCCGGCACCACAAAACGCCCCGACTTGTCGGGGCGTTTTTTTTTGCGCAAATCGTCGGACAAACCGCCTCTTTGTTACTGATCCGGTAATGGTGTTTTGCTTGAAAGGCCCGGAATAGAGGCCTCTTTTGCGACCTTGGTAGCGGGACAGGGACCGGCGAAATTCAATAGACTGCGCTTCCTGTACCCGTTGCCCGAGATAACAATCCATGTACCGTGACCGAATTCGCCTGCCTTCGTTGTTGGATAAAGTGATGAGTGCCGCCGAGGCTGCCGCCTTGATTGAGGACGGCATGACCGTCGGCATGAGCGGCTTCACCCGCGCCGGCGAAGCCAAGGCCGTACCCCATGCACTGGCCGAGCGGGCCAAGGTCACGCCGCTGAAGATCAGCCTCATGACCGGCGCCAGCCTGGGCAACGACCTCGACAAACAGCTCACCGAAGCCGGCGTATTGTCACGACGCATGCCGTTCCAGGTGGACAGCACACTGCGCAAGGCGATCAACGCCGGGGACGTGATGTTCATCGACCAGCACCTCTCGGAAACCGTCGAGCAACTGCGCAACCAGCAATTGAAGCTGCCGGACATCGCGGTCATCGAAGCCGTCGCCATCACCGAACAAGGCCATATCGTGCCGACCACTTCCGTGGGCAACTCCGCCAGCTTCGCGATCTTCGCCAAACATGTGATTGTCGAGATCAATCTCGCGCACAACCCGAACCTCGAAGGTCTGCACGACATCTATATCCCGACCTATCGTCCGACCCGTACGCCGATTCCACTGATCAAGGTCGACGATCGCATTGGCAGCACCGCCATCCCGATTCCGCCGGAAAAGATCGTCGCGATCGTGGTCACCAACCAGTCCGACTCACCTTCCACTGTATTGCCGCCGGACGTAGACACCCAGGCCATCGCCGATCACCTGATCGACTTCTTCAAGCAGGAAGTCGACGCCGGACGCATGACCAACAAGCTCGGCCCGCTGCAGGCCGGGATCGGCACTATCGCCAACTCCGTGATGTGCGGCTTGATCGACTCGCCCTTCGAAGACCTGACGATGTACTCCGAAGTGCTGCAGGACTCGACCTTCGACCTGATCGACGCCGGCAAGTTGAGCTTTGCCTCGGGCAGCTCGATCACGCTGTCGAGCCGTCGCAACGCCGATGTGTTCGGCAATCTGGAGCGCTATAAGGACAAACTGGTGCTGCGCCCGCAGGAAATTTCCAACCACCCCGAAGTGGTCCGTCGCCTCGGCATCATTGGCATCAACACGGCGCTGGAGTTCGACATTTATGGCAACGTCAACTCCACCCACGTCTGCGGCACGCGGATGATGAACGGCATAGGCGGTTCCGGCGACTTCGCGCGCAATGCGCACCTTGCGGTGTTCGTGACCAAGTCGATCGCCAAGAGCGGCGCCATTTCCAGCGTGGTGCCGATGGTCAGCCACGTTGACCATACCGAGCATGACGTCGACATCCTCGTCACCGAAGTCGGCCTGGCCGACCTGCGTGGCCTGGCGCCCCGGGAACGCGCCCGCGTCATCATCGACAACTGCGTGCACCCCGACTACCGCCAGGCATTGAATGACTACTTCAATGCTGCTTGCGCCATCGGCGGACACACGCCACATATCCTGCGCGATGCCCTGAGTTGGCACATGAACCTGGAAGAAACCGGGCGAATGCTTGCCGTGTAATGAATACAGATAACCGCTGGCGCAAACACAGTTTCGCCAGCGTGCTATTGCCAAGTCAAAACTCGCCAAAAACTGTACTGCTGTACCGGTTATTTCCTACAAAAATACCCTACGCCACGAGACCAAATCAGCAAAATCGCACCACAACAGTGCAGATAGGTACAGTTGCCTCAATTTAGACCAGTACACCCCCTATAAACAGTTAACTGAGCTCTCACAATACAGGTGAACTGTATCTACAGAGACTAGGCAAACAGGAGGATCATGGGCACCAGTTAAACCACTACCTAATCCCGCCACAAGCGGAAGGATGAAAACCATGGAACGTACACTCAGTTCCGATCTGTTCTTCGAAAACACCGCTGCAAAAACCCAGGCTTCCATGCCTCTGCGCGTTATCGCCAACCTGATGCTGTGGCAGCGCCGCATCTCCAGCCGCCACCAACTGGCTCGCCTGGATTCGCGTCTGCTGGCTGATGCCGGGATTAGCGAAGCACAACGCTACGAAGAGCTGAGCAAGCCGTTCTGGCGCTAAGTGAGCGTCGCTGGCTCTGACCCACAGGGTCCATCGCCAGCAACCCGAATTGAACAAACAAAGCCCGTCGTGGGAAACCACGACGGGCTTTGTCGTTTTGGCGAATTAAAACAGGCGACACAGAAGATGAAACGCCGCACAGATACAGTTTAGAAAAATGCATAACTGAACCAGTACAATTTAACCCCAGTGTGTCTGTTGCCAGCCTGCGGCCGGGATCACTCTTGAATCCCACCACGACCGCAAAAGGACTGCACCATGAATCACGCTCAGGACACGTCCCTTTCCACGCCTCAATCCAATCGTCGCTTGAATTGGCTCCGCGGATTGCTCTGCAGGTTCTGTAACAGCCTGGAAAGGAGCAGAACCCGGTATTTACTGGGCCAGCTCGATGATCGGCAGCTTTCAGACCTGGGTATCAGCCACGCCGAGCGAATCAACGAATTAGACAAACCCTTTTGGCGCTGATGTCGCCCGAACAGATGGGACTGTTCGAATGGCTATGCGCAGGCCTAATATCAGAACAGAACGTGGCGAATGCGGAGTGTCTAACGTCTGACTCTCCAGACACCGCGCCATTTTTCAATTGATTTACCAAAGGAGCTACACCATGTCCCGTCTTCGCCTGCTCAGCGCTGCAGCCCTGCTTGCCGTGGCTGCCAATGCCCACGCCACCAGCTTCATCGTGACCACCGATGCCGTCGTCGGTGCACTCAAAGCCACCTCCGACGCGACCTCGGACGTCACCTCATCCTTCCGCGATGACAAGATCGTACTCGCCGCCCGTGATGACGCCGCCAGCTTCGTTGCCAGCGAAGGCAACATTCGCGGCGTAAAACTGGAAAGCGCCCTCGATCACATTCGCCATCAAGCACCACAGCTGAACGCATCCGATGCACAACTGGCGCAGGCGATCCTCGCGATCTAAGCGCCTTCCCTGACATGGGACACGCCCGACGTGTCCCCGTGTTTCGGCGCTGGCTCTAGAACGGGCATTGCGCTAGCCTTGGGACTCGCTTTCAACCGTCGAGTCTCATGCGTTTTCTTTCGAATCTGTTACTCACTTCAGCCTTTCTTGCGGCCAATTATTCGGGTACTGCCTGCGCCTTCGACGCCTTTAACCTGTCGACCCAAGGCATCGTGGCCAGCGGTTACGCCACAAGCATGGTGACCTCCGCCCCCTTCGACCATAAACTGCTGCTCGCCGCCCAGGATGACGCCGCGGCATTCATTGCCAGCGATGGCCAACTGAGAGGCGCACAACTGGAGTCGGCCCTGCGTTATCTGCGTCAGACCCAGCCAAAACTTCATGTCAGCGATCTTGAACTGGCACAGGCAATTCTCGTCCAATAGTTATCCTTAGTTCCTCCGGAGTCGTTCCATGCGTAGCCCGCTGATTGCCGCCACCCTTGGCCTGTTGTTGTTGGCCGATATGGCCCAGGCCCATACCCTGGTTGCCACCAGTAACATCCTCATCCGTGCCACCGAGCGCACACTGGATTTCACTTCCGACACCACCACGTCGATCCGCGATTCGAAAATCGTCCGTGAAGCCCACGACGACGCCGCCAGTTTCGTCGCAACCAATGGCGATATTCGCGGTGCGCACCTGGAAGCCGCCTTCGACATGCTGCGCACCCGCGTACCGGAAGCCCGTGACGCCAGTGATCAGGTACTCGCCGAAGCCATCCTCGCACTGTGAAGTTTCCAGCAGCCTGGCTGATGGCCGGGGCGCTGTTGCTATTGGGCAACAGCGCCCACGCAGGCCTTGAATTACACCTCAAGACCGAAGGCTTGAGTCCCGCACAACAGCAAGCCAGCCAGGCTTTGCTCGATGAAGCCATGCAGGCGCTACCGCCGCGCTTTATCGAGCAACTGGACCGGCGCATCGACGTCGGCTGGACCGATGACATGCCCGGCAACGCCTATGGCCAGGCATCGCTGGTGTCCGAACTCGATCTGAATCGCAAACTGCTGGCCAGCCTCACGGACGGCAGCGCCGCGACCCAAAAAACCTATCGCCCCCATGGCACTGTGCGCCGGGAAATGCTCGCCACGGTGTTGCACGAACTGACCCACATCTATGACCGTTCCCGCCTGTGGTCGCCGGCGGAACGTACCTTGATCCAACGCTGCACCCGCCAGGACAACAGCTCAGGCCTGATCGGCATTCCCGACCAATGCCGTGGCCAGTCCGGCCGCCGCTTTACCCTCAGCGACGATCCACGCCTGCTCGACCTCGCCGGCTGGCCGCAATACGTAGGCCGTCGCGGCGAGCGCGAACAGTACAACCGGCAGATCGCGCGTAGCCCGGACATCTACGAGACCAGCAGCCCCAAAGAGTTCGTCGCGGTCAACATGGAGTACTTCCTCCTCGACCCCGGCTACGCCTGTCGCCGCCCTGCCCTGTACCGCTACTACCAGGAACACTTCGGCTGGGCGCCCGCCGCCAAAGACACCTGCGGCAAAACCTACGCCTTCCTTAACGCCGGCAATGACTTTGCCAAGACGCCACTGGGTCAAGTCGACCCCGAGCGGGTGTATGCCGTCGACTACCTGCTGGCCGAAGCCAATCAGAACTGGGTCAGCCGCTGGGGTCACAGCATGTTGCGGCTGGTGATCTGTGCGCCCGGTCGCCCGCGCGGGCCGGACTGTCGGCTGGACCTGGACCAACATCTGGTGCTGTCCTACCGCGCCTTCGTCGGCGACGTGCAACTGTCGAGCTGGGATGGGCTAGTGGGTAAATACCCGTCGCGCCTGTTTGTGCTGCCGCTGGCCCAGGTGATCGATGAATACACCAAGACCGAATTGCGCAGCCTGGCTTCCGTGCCGCTGAACCTGTCGCGCAACGAGATTGATGAGGTGGTGGAACACGCCGCCGAGATGCACTGGAGCTACGACGGCAACTACTTCTTCCTCTCCAACAACTGCGCCGTAGAAGGCCTGAAATTGCTGCGCAGCGGCACCAACAATTCGAAACTGGTGGGGTTGGACAGCATCATGCCCAACGGCCTGCTCGAAGTACTCAAGGGGCGCGGCCTGGCGGACACCAGCGTGCTGGACGACCCCCGTGAAGCACTGCGCCTGGGTTACCGCTTCGACTCCTTCCGCGAACGCTACCAAGCAATGTTCGAAGTGCTGAAGAAACACTTGCCGATCAAGCAGGAAAAGGTCGAGGACTGGCTGTCATTGAAAGCCGAACAGCGCCGCCAATGGTTCGATCAGGCTGACCTGCGCACCAGCGCCGCGTTACTCCTGCTCGAACAGGCCAGCTTCCGCCAGCAATTGGTGCTGGCCCAGGACGAAGTGAAGCAACGTTACCTGGGCGCCCGGGAACTGCAACACGGCGGCATGGACAGGGCCAACAAAACCTTGCAGGAAATTCTCGCCAACAGCGGCTTCCTCAGCCGCCCGGCGGAACTGCTCGGCAGCGGCGGCTATGGCTTGCCGCAACCGAATGAATGGCAACGCCTGGAATCGGAAAGCAGCCTGCGCCAGAAACAGCTACAGGCACTGAGCGGGGATCTGGACAAGGAAGTGCGTGCGTTGCTCGAACCGGAACGCGCTGCGGAAATGGCGGCCAATGAAGCTAACGTGAAGCAGATTGGGGAGCATCTACGTAAATTGCATAAGGCTTCGGGGGGGTTGGAGTTGCCGTGATGCCTTACAACCGGATCGCCCAGATCAGCGTCCGGCCCACCGTCGCAACCACGACGATTGCGTGTTGAAGGCGTCATACAGTTGCCGGGCCGTGATAGTGCGTTGGGCTACATCGAAACTCAGGGCCTTTCGTAGCGCGGGCCAACAGTATTTCGGCAAATACCGGGGGGCTCGCAATTCACGGTCAAGATGCTCATCCCGCGCGCGGGTTGAGGGCCAACGGCGGAATGGGTGTTTGCCACCCGCCAACTCATACAACACACATGCCACGGCATAAATGTCCGAAGCAACGGACAGCGGCTTGCCGTCGAGCAATTCGGGGGCGGCATAACCTGGAGTCCAGGCCTTGAATCGGTCGCGACTCAGCTTCGGCACGCCCGGAATGATGCTTTCATCGGCTCGGCCCAGACCGAAATCAAACAGCCGAACGCCTTCTTCACTGAGCATCACGTTGCTCGGTTTTAGATCCCCGTGCAGCACACCACGGCTGTGGACATGGTCCAATGCGTCGAGCAGCGGGAGCGCGACATCGCGCAATTCTGGCCACGATATTCCAAGAGGCCTTTCGCAGAGCAGTTTATCGAGGGTCAGACCGCGCATCAGCTCCATGGTGAAGAAGGCTCGATGGCAACCTGTGTCCACTTCAAAACTGTTCAAGCGCAGCACATTCGGATGGTGCAAATGTTGGGTGAGGGCGAACTCACTGTAGAGGAAGGCGCTGGCGTCCGGGGAATCGACGAGGTCTTCACCGAGCATTTTCAGCGCGACGTAAGGCTCACGGTCACCGAACTGTTCGTGCAACAGATCCCGTGCGCGATACACCATGCCCATACCACCAGCACCGAGCAACCGCTCGATGCGGTATCGTCCAGACAGCACTTCAGGCAATTCGACGGCGGAGGCCTGGGGCGAGATGGCGTCCTGGGATGCGGTGGCAGGTTTGGCGAAAGCAAAATAGGTCAGGTCGGCGACCTCCCCTTCGCAGATCGGGAGTTTCTCAGGTGTTGGTGCGAGCTCACTCATTGGCGAATCACCACACCCGTCAGGTTATCCCGCGCCGGACCGCTCAAGGCACTATCGAACAAGCGCTCCATCACTTGCGTTGGTGTATTCAGACTCAGGGCGCTGCCCAGTGCGTTGCTGCTCAAGGCTTGATACAAACCATCACTGCACAGCAAAAACGAGTCTCCGGGATACACCATCAATTCCAGTACCTCGAGCGTCAGCTCTTCGCTTGCCCCTACTGCGCGGGTCAATGCTCCGGCATGCGGTTGAATGCTGGCCTGTCCGGCGCACATCTGCTGCTGGTCGATCAGTTGCTGCATCAGCGAATGGTCCTTGGTCAGCTGATACAAGCATTGGTCACGCCACAAATAACAGCGGCTGTCGCCAGCCCAGATACACGCCGCACGACTGCCATCCACCAGCAGCACTACCACGGTGCTGCCGACGATGCTGTCCTGATGCCCGGCCATTAGGGTCAACTCTTGGCCCAAACGACGATTGAGCCAATGCAGGCACTGACTCACACCTATGAGTCGATCATCGAAGTTTTTGTGCATCGGCAACTCCGCCAGGCTGGCAACGATCATCTGGCTGGCAATGTCGCCCCCTTGATGCCCACCCATGCCATCGGCGACCACCCAAAGCCCCTGCTGTGGACAATCAAGAAAAGCATCTTCATTGCGCCCCCTGACCTTCCCGGGGTCGGTACGCGCAGCACTACGCCAGGGGCTGATCATCGACATCAGAGTTGCGCCGGCATGCGGAACGTACGCAATACACCCATATCGAACGGATTCGGCGCACGTTGACTCGTCAGCAGATAGTTGGCGCGCAGGCCACCCAGATCGGCTTTGAGCACCAGCACATCCCGACCGATGAGGTATTCGGTCTGCATCAAGTCCAACAAACGGAACAGCGACCACGGACCGCTGTTTTTCTCGATACCGATCGGACGCTCGGTCATTCTCTCGAGTACCAGGCTGGTGCGGCCGTCTTCGGCATCATTTGGCCATTTGAATGAAGCCGCTACGATTGGCCCGTGGCGATACTCCATGGCCTTGTCTCCAAATCGGAACTCGGAACGGCTGACCGCCGGGTCGAGGGTGTACGGCTCCAGCTTGAAAAGCACGTGCGGCGCGGCGGAGTTCTCGGCGAAGAAACTCTGGCGAATAATGTGTGCTGAAGCCATCTGATCGAGGTAAATCCGAGACACGGGCAGATTTTGACCATCAATACTGCGCAAACGGTAGTTACCCGGGCCGCCGCTGACAAATGGACGCATGTAGTTGTCGAAGAAGCGGTCAACGATGCCTTGAGCCTTGAAAAACTCGCGAAAATCGCTGATCGCCACGTCGCTGGCGCTATGCGCGCTAAATGGATAACGCTTGTAGATCGCCTTGCCATAGAAGCTGTACAGCTCGCTTTGATAGCGCTGATTCAGGTACTGATAGGCGTCACCCAGCACCAGACGCCAGGCATCTTCGGCCAGCACGTTGAACCAGGCACCGACTGGTCGCGGCAAGCGACCTGAGGCCATGCGCAATTGACTCAGCGCATCACGCTGGTTAGCCATACGGGCCTTGGCCAGGTCATACGCCGCCTGATCAGGTGAGCTGGCACGAGCCAGACTCGACAATTGCAGTTGCAGCTCATTGAGCGCGTGCATTACAGGGGTCAGGTCGGCGCTCGGGCCGTTATTTTCATCCAGTAACCGGTGGAGAGGTTCAAAGCGACGTTGCAGGGCCTTTCTCGCGGTGTCCGGCAGATTACTGCCCAAGGCGCCTGATGCTTTTTTTAATGTGGCGACGGCGAGTTTTCCAACCTTGCCATTCTTCTCTGCCAATGTTTGTGCGGCTGTCGCTACGTCATCTACAGCATCGGTGACCACCGGGAAATGAGTGTTTTCACGCACCTGCACGAGCAGTTGCATCACGGGCGAGTTGGCAGATGTCAGGCCGGCCAGCTGCTCTGCCCCTTCGAGTGCGTGGTTGATGGGCTGTAAAGCAACCCTCCCCATCGCATCGCCCCATGCATTGGCGTAGTCACGGAAATAAAATTGCTCCAGCTCGACCATTAAGCGTCGCAAGTCCATGTTGCTGATGTTCGACACCTCACCCAGCACCCAGTTGTCGCGCAAAATGTCGGTGACCAGCGCAGCGCCCCGGACCGAGAAATACTGCTGATAACCCTGCTGGGTGTAAAAGCCAGGGATCGGATGATCAGTGCCAATCAATAGTGCACCCTGTGGCCCCAGATGCTGACTCAAACGGTACTCCGGGAGAATGCGAGCCTGCTCGTGGAGCATTCGGTAAACCACATTGGCCAGGGATTCGCTGCGCAAGCTCTGACGTGCCTGGGCCACTAGTGAATCATTGAGGGGGTAGCTGAATGGTAGTGCTAGTAAATGGTCAATATGGGCGTTCAAGCGGTTTTGCACTGAAGTATTGCCCGCGTATCGCACGGACCAATCCGTGGCAACCCAATCCTTAAGCCATGCCACGTCGCGGCGATCCTGGTTGCTCAGCATCAGGTATGCACGCAGGCCGTTGAGCAAAAGTTCGCGGTCTTTCATGTTGGTGCGGATCTGCCCTTCCAGCAGCGTCGCGAGCCGCGGCAGAAGTTGCGCTTCAAGCTCGCGCTCGTAGGCGCTTCTGATCACCGTATTTACCTCTACACCTTGGTACAAGCCACCCCGCTCGTGGTACGAGACATCGCGTTTGTCAGGGAACAATTGAGTTGCCGCGAAGCTGGTGTCGAGGGACTCGAGCGCCGGCAGCCATTCATCTTGTGCACTCAGGGTCGATCGCTGTTGAATCCAGGTCTGCGCCAGAGCACGAAGGTTATCCAAGCGCTCATGGTTGGCCGAGAAGCTGCAGGCCCATAAAAAACCAAACAAACTCAATGCAGTCAGCGCCCCCACATACAGCGCGCGCTGCATCCAGGAAAGACGGTTGCGCTCACGTTTGTCCAGCTCGACAAGACCGGATTCGGAAAAGATTATCCGACTGAACAAATGGTGGATAAACCGCGAATGCCCAGCATGCCGGACCGGCGCCGCCCCATATTTCAGCCCTTCACCGGCACCAGTTTGGTGATCCTGCGGTTTGCTTGAGTAAGTGGCACTGGTGAGGTAGAAACCGCGTAATTGGCCCGTGTGCGGATTACGGCTACTACTAAATGTCTTTTCGACGAATTTGCACAGCCCTTCACCAACCTGACCCAATTGATGCGGAAAATCGAGAATGCGGCCTCGACGCAGAGGGTCGCGCTCTTGATGCATGCGCATGATCACCTGACTGTTGAGGCGCTGTAGCAATGCTTCGAATTCGATGCGTACCGCGGTAGCGACAGACGCCAGCGATGCTTCACTCAGACTGGCGCCCAGCACCTGCTCCTTTTCCTCCCGGGTCAGTTGATCGAAGAACTCGTGAAAACCCGGCTGATCATCCGTTTTACTTAACACCAAGTAGATCGGAAGGTCGACGTGCAGCCTTTGCTGTATCTCTTGCAAACGTGAACGCACGTGGTTCGCCAAAGCCTCCAAACTCTCATGGTCATGGCTGAACAAGGTTTGCACCGGGAGCATCACCATCACACCATTGAGCGGTCTGCTGCGACATCGTTTATGCAAAAGGCAGAGTAAAGAGCTCCAGCCACTGGCGTCGACTTCGACGTTTGACTGAGTCAGGTAGCGGCCGGCCGTCTCGAGCAGCACACCGTTCTCAGTGAAGTACCAATCGCAATACTCTGTACTGGGCAAATCGCGAGTCAGCGTACGGTCGAACGAATTGAGCGGAAACTCCAGGCCTGAACGCTCCAGTAAACTGGTTTTGCCACTGCTCTGAGGACCGATCAGCAAGTACCACGGCAATTCACGACGCCCGCGATAGAGGCTAGAAGTCCTGAGGGTGTGAAGGGCATTTTTAAAGCGCACCTTCAGTTCTGTGAGTTCCTGATTGATCTGTTGATGACGGAACAGACTTGCCCGACCGTCTTCGGAGCTTTCCAGGATCTGCTTGCGTACACCGGCGCGCCAATTGACGAAAACCATGGTCAGGCCCCAGACCAGAAACAACACGCTGATGCTCAGCAGTCGCGAGGTGGGACTTTCCCAGAACCTGTAATCATCCACCGCCAACAGCGGTCCGATGCGCCACACCAGCAGTGCGACAAACAACACCAACAACAGGCTCCAGATCCACGTCTTTTTCAGGAAAGGGCTGGTTCTTCTGAAGAGCTTGATCATCACCTGCGCCCCTTCAATTGGTGCGACTGCGATTGAACCGCTGCTTGCTCAATTTGCTGGAATGGCTTTAAAACCAAAGCGCGCTGCTCACCCAATACCCAGGCAAACCCTGAGTACATAACGATCAGGCACACCCCGGTAATCAGCGTCACCATCCACCAGGGCACAATCTGCACCAGACCGCGCCGCGGGCCTTCACCAACACCCTTGCAGTGCTGTGAAAGTTCACGCGGAACATCTACGTGCAACTGGTGAATCTGTCGATAGAGTGCATCACGGAGATTTTCCAGCTCCTGATGGCCTCGCGACTGAACTCGGTATTTGCCCTCGAATCCAAGCGCCAGGCACAGATACATCAGCTCCAGCATCGGTAGGTGCTTCACCGGGTTTTTTGATAGACGATCAAGGAGCTGGAAGAATCTTTCACCCCCTGACGTCTCATTGTGAAATGTGCTCAAAAGGCTCATTTTCGACCACTCGCCTTCTTTACCCCACGCAGAGGTCGCCACGGCCTCGTCAACAACTGTGCACAGTATGTAACGTGCGGTTGATACCCGGCCGCTTTCGACACCCTTGTGTAGCGCGTTATCAACAAAATCTACCAACGCGGTACTCAACCGCTGGTTAAGGGTTGGCAAGTCTTCACCGGCGCCGGTCTGTTTGAGCCGCACCACTTCCGATAGCAGGCCGGATGCCGCCGCCACCAACGCGTTGAGACTGATGCTGAAAGTATGTGCCGGCCGCTGTCGAGCGGCGTAAATCATGCGCGCCTCCAACTGCTCGAAACGCGGTGGTGCGGTAGAGTCAGTCAGGTTTACCTGCGCCGGTCCATGACCCAAACGATCGAGCAGCACGGTTTTGTCGTCCTGATGATGTTCCATGTCCTTGATCATGTTGCTCAGTTCCTGATGGCCCAGAATTTCAATTCGAGCTCGGCGAATTCACCGGAGACATGGAACGCAAAGCCGCCAGAGCGTTCGAGTTGTGTCTGGTATTCGGAACTGAGTTCGAGGATGAAATAGGTTTTGTTGGCGTGGAACGCGATCTGTCGCGGGGCTACCGGTAATGGCCTGACTCTGATACCCGGCAAATGAAGATTGACCAGTTGACGGATGCTCTCCACCGGACCGACCTTGAGGTGCGCCGGCAATCGATGACGCAGTTCTTCGCCATCGCATTGAGCACTGGCGGCGAGTACGAACGAGGCCGAGCCCAGTAATTTATGGTCGTGCAACGGCGAAACAATGATTCCGTACTGACGCGCCTGCATCGGCAACTCGACGGCATGCTGTTCCAGCACCATCGATAGAACCTGACGAATAGCCTCCATGAGTTTACGGAAGCTTGTGCCCTGGTCACTGTGCTCATAGCGACTGTCCAGTCCAGGGCGCTTGCTTTCGCTGGAGAAAGTAGCCAGTTCGCCCAGCAGGGTCAGCAGTATGCAGTACAGCTCTTGAGGATGAAGCTGCTCCCTGGTGAGGTAATGACGCAACAGTGGTTCGGTACGGTTGATCAATTGCAGCATCATGAAATCGCCCACTTCCGCGCCCCCCACCTTGCCATTGGAGCGAATCCGCTCGGCAATGGCGTCCCCCCGATGGCCGAGCATGCTGATGACCTCTTTCAGACAAGAGAGCAGATAGCTGGACGAGTGCACCTGCAGGTACGTCGCCACGAAATCCGGATCTAGGGTGATCACACCATCGGGAGTGGTGCCGAGTACTTGGCAGACTTTCAGCTTCACAAAAGCCTGATCGTTTTGCTGTTCGCCTAGCATTAAGCGCAAGTCCGGACGGGCGCAACTCACCGTGCTGGTGCAACCGTCTCCCGCATTGGAGTCGGCGATCTCAATTTCATAGGCGATGTAACGCGCCAGTACGTCGCTTTGCTCCGGACGGCGTGATTCGACATGGTTGCCGGTCACTAGCGGCAACGCCAGATAGATGGGTGAATTGACGGTGTTGGCAGGTATGTCCAGGATGAGGGGTCTGGTGCTGCCTCCCACTTCGAAGAGACTGCCATCCGGCAGGATCCCCGAGGCACAGTTGAGAACCACTTTCCCCATCTTGAGAAACTGCAGATCGATTTCCAGGTTCAGGAGACCCGAGATGTAACTGCCTACAAGCTGTGTTCGGGCTTTCAACTGATGGTCGTGGTAGCGATCGCTGTGCTGCAAGTGCTGCGGACGCAGCAACATGCCTTCTTGCCACAAGACTTTATGGGTATGCATGTTCAATCACCTGCCTTGGCAAGAGTTTCATTGCTGCTGCGAATCCCTGCATGGTCGAGCTTGAGGTCCGAGTTGGTAATTCCCCCAGACGTGAGTGGCACGGTGAAGCGCCACCTGGTTTCAGGTAGGTCACGGTAAGCAGCGAGGATGCCGACGAAGCGACTCTCCCCTTGCACGCTGAGCTTGAGTTCTACAGTTTCCCCGGGGCGTAGCTGTAGCTCTTCACTGGTCACAAGATCCGGTATCAGGGATGACGCCGCGCGCTCGTAAAGGCTGAAGAAGTCGGCGTTCTCGAACGCAACCGGGTGCTTCAGCTCGAGCAAGCGCACGACAATCGGAGATGGACGCCCATGGAGATCCGGATTCAGTTGATCACTGGCGGTCAGCTTCAGATTGAGTTTGGTCATACCGGAATACGGCGATAACACCGAGCAACCAGCCAGCAACAGCAGCGCTGCGAGACCGGTCAGCGCATTGATTGAAACAGTCCAACGGCGCGACATGTGTGTCATCCCTGGAGGTCAGAATGGAGAGTGGAGATCAGGCGAATCTGCTCTTCATAGGCCAGTGCAAAGTCTCTCGTCAGCAAGCGCTCGCTCCAGTCGTCATCCTGTAGCAGGGCCTGGTGGTAACGGCCATAGGCTTTCCAACGGCTACCGGAAGTGGCGATCAGTGACTTGTTATCGCGCTCGAAACGCAAGGTCAGCTGTTGTGGTGAGAGATGCTCCAGAGTCCCTCGAAGCGCTGCGCGACTGCCGGCCAGCAACGCCACTTGGTGCGCCTGTAGATCACGGAAAACACGAGAGATCGCTTGCTCTGCTGATAATTGGCCTGGTTTATTGGCCAACAGCATCCCCAGCGCCTCACCTGCACCAACGCCGATCTTCAGCGGGTTTGTGGGTGACCCTTGCAGGGTCGTCTGGGCAAGCCGCAACTCGTTTTTCAGCTCGCTACGGGTGCGCAGGCTTTGCTGTAAGCCGCAGACGCTTTGCTTGAGCAATCGGGCGGCATCGAGCGCTACTGCTTCGCGGGCGACAGGGTCGAGGCCCTTGAGATCCACTCCCAGTGCGGCGCCGAAGCGCTCCCAGAAATCCTCACGCTGAGGCTCGGTCACATTCAGCCTGACTGATGCGGGTTCTGACGGAGTTTCAACCAGCTGCGGTACCGTCAGATTTTCAATGTCGATGCGTGCATAGTCGGCGCGTTGCATGGGTGCTTGAAACGGCGCTTCGAAGTCCTTCAGTTCATCGAGTTCGTAGCAAGAACGCTCCATCTGATCAATGCCCCTCAACGGATCGAACTCAAGGAACACATCGTCAGGAATGATGTTGCCTGTCCTGGAAGGACGGCAGGCTTCGGCGCCTGAGAATGCAGAGTCATGACTCAGTCGCGCGTGGATCTCGAAGTCGCCCAACGCATAAATACTGCCGGTCTCGATACGAATCGCTTCCCCCTTCATTAGTGGGGTACCACTGACTTGGTCCTGGATACCGTTGCTGCTGATATCGGTCAGGTAAAACACGCCCTCGTGATAGCTGATCATTGCGTGGTGGCTGGAAAGGTGACGTTTGCGGTCGGGAATAACCCAGTCGCAATCCTCGCCCCGACCGATCAATCCACCAGACTGTGTGAAAGTTTTCTGGCACAAATCGGTCGGCACGAACTGTTTGTTGTTCAGCATTTCTAAAACCAGTTCCAAGGTGGTGCTCCCTGTATTTACTTGCCGCGATTGACTGCCTGTGGATCACCCAAGGGGCGATAGGTGTTGTCGTTGTACTTGTAATTACCGCCACAGCCGCCAACACCGAATAAAACGACGAGCGCCAGCAAAGCGGCCTGCCAGTGACGAACAGGCATGCGAGGTCTCCGAAAGACAAAAGAGGTTGGAACCGGTTGAGCGGACTCAGGGAACCGATCATCCGTAGCCAGAGGATTAACCATCGAGATCACCTGGCTTGATGTTCAAACGTGCGAGGCGATACAACAGCGTACGGCGCGGCAGCCCGAGCTCCCGGGCAGCAATCGTCTGATTGCCGTTGTTTTTACGCAGACAATCGATCACCAGACTGCGTTCGACCTGCACAAGGCGCTCGCGCAAGTGCAGGCTGCTATCTTGCGTAATTGCATCCATAGGCAGAGAAAAGTGTCCGACCAGCAATTCGTCGCCCTCGCACAGCAACACCGCACGCTCGACGAGTCCTTTGAGTTCGCGCACATTGCCGGGAAAGGCATAAGCGGCCAGATGACTCAGCGCCGCCTCAGACCAATGCACGCTATCGCGTTGCAAAAATGTGCAGGCCTTTTCAGCGAAATGCCGGGCCAGATCGAGGATGTCACCTGCGCGTTGACGCAGGGCCGGCAGTTCGATTGGAAATTGCGCGAGACGGTAGTACAGGTCCTCACGGAATTTTCCTTCCCTGACCAGCAACGCCAGATCACGGTGGGTCGCCGCGATAATGCGTACGTCGATCTTATGGGTATCGTTACAACCCAGCGGCCGAACCTCACCCTCCTGCAAAACCCTCAACAACCTGGCTTGCAGGGATAACGGCATATCGCCGATTTCATCCAGGAACAGGGTGCCGCCGTTAGCCGCATCGAACAGCCCGGCGCGATCGCGGTCGGCACCGGTGAAGGCACCTTTTCGGTAGCCGAACAGTTCACTTTCCAAGAGGTTTTCGGCGAATGCCGCGCAGTTCTGCACGATAAGTGGTCGAGAGTGCCGAGGACCACCATCGTGAATCGCCCGCGCAACCACTTCCTTGCCAGTACCCGTCTCGCCGCGCAACAACACGGTGTAAGGACTATGCATGACCTTACTGATCAGCAAATAGGTTCGGCGCATGGCCGGACTATTGCCTATCAGTCCATAACCGCTGGCATTCGGGACGCTGTCTGATGCAGATCGTGTGTTGCCAGACGGCAGACGCAGCCGTTGCAGCAGTTGCAGCTGACTAAGTACAAACGAGCCCAATTGACCCAGTGACTCGGCAAGCCCTTGCAGATCAACGTGTTGGCGGCTGGCACAGAGCACTAAACCCTCAACGCCCTTTTGCCGATTTAGCAGAGGCACACACAACAACGATTTCCATGGTTTGCTCTGGAGCGGCAAAAAACTGGTTTCGTACAAGCTGTCACTCAAGGAGTCGAGGCACACCACGCGGTTCTGGCGCAGGGCGTATTGCAGCAGTTGCGCATCGTTGAAATCTATCGGGAAGTCCGCCCTGTCCCGAGGCTGCAAAATGCCGTTCAGGTGTTCGGAGTTCAGTTCCAGGCAGCCGTGGTTTGCGTCAAGCAAATATAATTGCGCCAGCTCGCAATCACTCAGTTGCGTCACTGCACGAAGAAAGTCACCCAGCAATACAGCGCTGTCCGCCGCCTGAGACAAACTGGCGAATTGATCCAGCAAGGCTTCGGCATACGCCAGCGATTGAGGCGTTTGAGCGAGCATTACCCCCATCTCAAGCGAACTCGCAGATGACGCCGGCATCAACATCCAGCGTCGCATGAACACGTGTGAAGTGATCACCGGTTGCCATTGCATCAAGCAAGCGGTCAGCCACCCGGGGCAGCACATGCCGATCCAGCAACTGGTCAATCAGACGGGCACCGCTGTCGCTTTGCGTGCAAAGCCCGGCCAAGTGATCGACAAGGTTCTGGCAATAGCCGAAATCCAGCTGACGACGATGCAGGCGCTCTCTCAAGCGGCCAAGCTTGACCTCGATCAGTTCACAGAGTACCGGTCCACTGACCGGGTAATACGGCACTATGCGCATGCGTGCCAGCAGCGCCGGCTTGAAGTGTTGGATGAGAATCGGGCGAATGGAGGCTTCGAGCTCCTGCACGGGTGGTCGTGCAACGTTTTCGCACAGCTCGCTGATCCGCTCGCTACCCAGATTGGAGGTCATCAGAATGAGCGTGTTTCGAAAGTCGATCTGGCGCCCTTCCCCATCGTTGGCCAAGCCTTTGTCAAAGATTTGGTAGAACAGGTTAAGTACGTCCGGATCAGCCTTTTCGACCTCATCAAGCAATACAACGGAATACGGCTTCTGACGCACGGCTTCGGTAAGCATGCCGCCCTCCCCGTAACCGACATAACCAGGTGGCGCTCCGATCAAGCGAGAGACGGTATGCTTTTCCTGGAACTCCGACATGTTGATGGTTGTAATAAAACGATCGCCGCCATACAACAAATCCGCTAGCGCCAGCGCGGTTTCGGTCTTGCCGACGCCACTCGGGCCAACCAGCAGAAATACGCCCACTGGCGCTTCAGGATTGTTCAGGCCGGTGGCTGTCGCACGCATCGAGCGATCCAGTATCTCGATGGCTTGTTCCTGACCACGAATACGATTGCGCAGGTCTGTAGCAAAGCTGGCGATCCTGGCGTTGTGCTCAAGGGCCAGTTGAGACAACGGCACTCCCGTCCAGGCACTAATGACTTCAGCCACCAGACGCGGGCACACTTCAAAACTCACCAGGCGTTGTCTGACTTGCGAATCAGTCAAGTTGCGATGGACTTCGTTGAGCGCAACTCCCAGAACTTCGATGTCCGGTGCCTGCTCCTCATTTGAAGCTGTTCTAGTGACAGCTTCTTCCCGGGCCCTTGCCAGTTGCTGACGCAGATCCAGCAGACGTTCGGCCAGTTCCTTTTGCTCAGTCCACAGCGACTCCAGTTCAGCCCTTTCGTACTCAACCAGGACGAGGCGTTCTTGCAGGGCGGCCAGCACCTTATGATCAATCAGCAATCCCGCCTCGGCGTCCCGACACATGGCCTGACACTGGCGGACACCTTCAGCCAGTTCGCCACGCAAACGCTCCAGACTTTGCGGAGCAGCAGCCAGGCTGATACGCACGCGGGCACATGCAGTGTCGAGAACATCAACGGCTTTGTCCGGTAGTTGACGACCGGTCAGATAGCGAGCAGACAATTCAGCCGCTGCCACCACAGCGTCATCGCGAAGGTAAATGCCGTGGCTCTTCTCATACACCGGAGCCAGCCCGCGAAGGATTGTCACGGCTTCGCTGATAGTTGGTTCATGCAATTGCACGGGTTGAAAACGTCGGGCCAGGGCCGGGTCTTTTTCGAAGTATTTCTTGTACTCCGTCCAGGTCGTGGCGGCGATGGTTCGCAACTCGCCACGAGCCAGCGCGGGCTTGAGCAGATTGGCCGCATCGGAACCACCGGCACTGCCTCCCGCGCCGATCAGCGCATGAGCTTCGTCGATGAACAGGATCACCGGCTTTGGCCTGTCCTTGACTTCATCAATTACACCCTTGAGGCGCCGCTCGAACTCACCTTTGATGCTGGCGCCGGCCTGTAATAGCCCCATGTCCAGGGACAACAACTCAACACCTTTCAACACCGGCGGTACTTCACCGGCAGCGATGCGCAATGCCAGGCCTTCGACAATGGCCGTTTTCCCCACGCCCGCTTCGCCGACCACGATCGGGTTGTTCTTGCGACGACGGGCGAGAATATCGACCATCTGACAGATCTCAGTATCGCGGCACAACACCGGGTCCAATTTGCCGTCACGGGCTTGTTGAGTCAGGTTGTGAGTGAAGCGTTCCAATAAGGATTCAGCGGATCCAACCGGTTTGCCGGTGGCTGGCGGCTCAATCCGGGATAACGCGAATTCTTTAATTCGCTCAATGTTCAGCCTCGCGAGCAACAATTGGTAACGGCTACCGGCGTAGCGCAGTGGATTGCACAACAAAGAGAGGATCAGTGAGGCCTGTCCAATCACGCTCTCACCCAACTCGAGAGTTGCCAGCAGTAAGGCATCCTGTAGCCATTGAATCAGTTCCAGTGCAAACACAGGTCGCTGCGAAGCGGTGCTCTCGACTCGCAATTGCAACGCGACCGCCAACTCACTGGCATCTACTTCAGCGTCTTGCAGGGCACGACCTAGCAAACCTTGTGGGCGCTCCAATAACGCCAGCAGAAAATCCTCGACGAGCACTTTGCTGCCACCACGGGCGATGCAGCGCTCGGCAGAGCTTTCCAGGTCGTGACGGCTTTCGGCGTCAAGCGCCTGGATAAGCTGTTGCAGGTCCACAGTGATCATTGCTCACATCCTTAATGAGTTTTTACTGCTCAGTGTCACCACGCCGTCGGCGCGTTCGCGGCCCAGCCAACTTGTCCAACCCAGATGACAGACATTCAGCTCACCGATGCGCAGCTCGCGAATTTCTTCCTGACGCAGGGCCAGACGAATGTCGTAGTCGAGCGGATCACGCAGGGTGAATCGCACCAGCGCACACAACGGCTGATAGCCGAAACCGAGCGGCAGGAATTCATGAAAGCGTTGCCAGTCGAGTTTGCGAATATGAATCCGGAATTTTCCGCCTCGATCGCGAACGTGCTCGCCCAGTACCAGGTCTTCACCGAGTTTGCTGTTGCTGCGCCCGAGGCCATTGCGTTGCTCGTCGAGAATCGCGACGCGACGCTCGATGCATTGCTCAATGGTCAGCTCGGCGTGCTTGAAGTAGTAACGTAGTACTGCCTCGATCAAGGCTGCCGAGTGCGCTCGCAGACTGAGCAGACCGAGGTACGGCAGCAAGCGCTTCCAATTCAACTCCCGGGCCTTGCGGATCTCTTCGCCACCAAGACCTATCAGGGCAAACAGTTGC
Source organism: Pseudomonas sp. SDO5532_S415 (assembly GCF_054071155.1). NCBI lineage: Bacteria > Pseudomonadati > Pseudomonadota > Gammaproteobacteria > Pseudomonadales > Pseudomonadaceae > Pseudomonas > Pseudomonas sp. SDO5532_S415. Next base: position 27,262 of record NZ_JBSVWS010000032.1, read on the forward strand.
GAAGAAAAAGAATCGAGGGCACCACTCTGGAAGCCCGCGTGATATCGGTACTTGCGCCAGATCGGCCACATCAGCCGTTGCAATCGGTGATGAAACAGATCGAGGAAATTGCGGGTCGGGTTACCCTCTTCGCCGTCCCTCAAGGCCTGTTCGGCATAAAACGCAGGCAGCGGTGAACCGGAACCCACCAGGCTTATCAGGTTGAATCGCAACCGCGCGCGCATCTGCCCGTGCTCTTCAAAGAACTCCACACGGTCCACGTCGCTACCGGGAAAACCAAGGCTCGGATTAGCCTGGAATTCCAGCTGGTCGTACAGTTGGTCTTCGCTCAGATGCGGATATATCTCGCGCAGCCGATCAATCACCAGTCGCACAGCCTGAAACAGTGAATATTCTCTAATTGCCCGGCTCAGCCCGCTTAAAGCAGGGGCTGAAGCCCCATGCGCGGTGTCCATTGATAGACCTCTCCTTGTGTGCTGATTACCCGCAGCTCGTGATACGAATTGAGGCTGGCGTAAAGTGCGAAAAACTCGTTGAGTACCGAAGCGAACACGAACAGATCGCCCTCACCGATATACCCCTGTGGGTCGATGACCAGTTCGGTGCGCAAGCCTCGTACCGGTAATCCACGGTGCAATCTGTCGACATGCTGATGCTTGATCGACTTCAGCCCGCCGAGCAGCCTCTTGCTGACTTTCTCAGCCTGCTGGTCGTAGTAGCGTGGCAGGTCGTAGGTTTCGAGAATCAGCTTCAAAGCATTGACGTCGGCCAGGGACAGATAGTTGAGCGACATATTGCTTATCAGCTTCCAGAGGAAGTCCTGATTGAGCGGCGGCGCAAAACATGATGTGACCGAAGTGATGTTGCGAAAACGCAGGAACTCGGGCGTCTGCCTGCAAGGCTGGTTGATGTCACCGGGCTTTAACTTGCGCGGCAGGTTTTGGTTGGTGCACATCAGCTCGACCGAGAGCGTTTCCTGTACTTCGCAATGTTGAATGCCGAAGCTCAGATAGGTATCAAGACCGTCGTGAAGCAAGGATGAACGCTGGCGAACGCTGTAATGCGGGCGGCTGACCGGCACATCGAAACTTGGATCGTGCTCGAAGGATTCGAACGGCACATACTCCCGATTACCCAGCCCCCCAGTTCTCCATCCGGTGACGCTTTCAACCGAAAACACCCCGCAGTGTTGCGGGTCGTACTCGGCTGGCAGGAGCAAGTGCTCATCTTGTTTGCCGTCGAGACGCACTGGTAGCGCGTCGTGTGTGAACAGATTGACGATCGGTGTGCAGTGGAGCTTTATGTTGTCCAGGGTCGGACACAGTTGCTGCGATGCGCTCTTGCGAATATCAAAGCGCAACTCCAAACCTCGCACCTGTTTCATGCTGTCTTCGGATAAAGTCTTGAGCAGGTCGAGTCCGTTGATATCGACGAACAGGAACTTGTCCTGGAAAGCGAAATACTCCTGCAGGTAGCGATAACCACGGAAGGTATTCAACGGGTAAGGCACCAATGCGTCTTCTTCGGCAAAACCTACCGGTTGCACGTGACTACCAGGTAACCGGAGTGCCATCGGCATCTCTTTCACCCCAGCGATTGGCTTGCCGGCACCATCCAACGGGACTAACTCGATGCCATGCAGATGACGCAACAGGCTCAGGTAAAGCATCTGGCTGATATAGCGTTCGCCCGTGAAGTGCAGGCGCAAACGATTCAACGCCAGCTCACCAAAATGGCCGTCAGTGCTCATCTCTAGTCGCAAGCTCAAAAGCGAACCATCGCCTTTGGCCGAATAATTCAGCCCGATAAGATTCAGCGCTGAGACTTCGGTCGAATAGCACGTGCGAAAACGACAACGCACACCGTCGATCGGCACACTCTCCACCGGTGTGTCGCGTTCAACCACAAAGGCCGGTTCCGAACGCGTCAATGCTGCAAACTGCAAAATGCTGAACGCCGGCAACGGTCGCATATAGTTGGGCCACAGTAACCGCATCAACGACTGGCACAGCTCCGGCAATTCGTCGTCAAGTTTCTGCCGCAGACGGCCGGTCAAAAACGCGAAGCCTTCAAGCAACCGCTCCACATCCGGATCACGTCCGGGCTGGCCCAGGAAAGGTGCCAATGCCGGACTACGCTCGGCGAAACGACGGCCCAACTGGCGGAGTGCGGTCAGTTCGCTTTGGTAGTAGTGGTTAAAAGACATCGAGAATTCCATTTGTCATTGGCTGACCTTGACCTGTCCACTGCCATCCAGGCACGCGGTAAAACTGACCTGACGTTTGAAGCCATCGATTTCCAACAAACCTTCAATGCTGAAGGACAGGCGAAGTCGATCGTCATCGCGCACTCCAGGAGAAACCTGGACTTTGCTCAGACGAGGTTCGTAGGCCTCAATGAAGTGTTCAATGGCCAGACGCGCCTGACTCAGGGAGTCGTGCAGACTCAGGCGCATGTCATTGAGATCGGGTAATCCGTAGTCGGGCAATGTCTGCACGCTGCCCATACGGGTACTTAGCATCTTGGCCAGATGGGCAGCCACAGACGCCATGGCAGAGTTTTCGCGACTCCAGCCAACACGTTCTTCCACATCTCCGGCCAGGCGCTCGAAGAGGCTGCCATATCCAGTCATGAGTCAGCTTCCCTTACTCTTTGTCCAGCTTGCCAACCAGAGACAGGGTGAAATCGGCACCCATGTACTTGAAGTGCGGACGCACATTGAGGCTGACGCGATACCAGCCCGGTTCCCCGTCGACATCGCTGACAATGATCTGCGCTGAGCGCAGTGGTCGACGACCACGGACTTCAGCACTCGGGTTTTCCTGGTCGGCTACGTACTGGCGAATCCATTTGTTGAGCTCCTGCTCGAGGTCAGTACGTTCCTTCCACGAACCCAGTTGCTCGCGCTGCAGTACCTTTAAATAATGGGCCAGGCGATTGACGATCATCATGTACGGCAATTGGGTGCCGAGCTTGTAGTTCAGTTCTGCAACCTTGCCTTCGGCGCTGATGCCGAAGTGTTTCGACTTCTGCACTGAACTGGCAGAAAAGAAAGCCGCGTTGTCGCTACCTTTGCGCATCGTCAGAGCGATAAACCCTTCCTCTGCCAGCTCGTATTCACGGCGATCGGACACCAGCACTTCGGTCGGAATTTTGGTTTCGATTTCGCCCATGCTTTCGAAGTGGTGCAACGGCAGATCCTCAACCGCACCGCCGCTTTGCGGGCCGATGATATTTGGGCACCAGCGGAACCTGGCGAAGCTGTCGGTCAGTCGCGTGCCGAACGCGTAAGCCGTGTTGCCCCACAAATAGTGCTCGTGGTTGTTGGCCACGGTTTCTTTGTAGACGAACGATTTCACCGGGTTCTCTTGCGGATCGTACGGATTGCGTAGCAGGAAACGCGGAACAGTCAGCGCCATGTAACGCGCATCCTCTGATTGGCGGAAACTCTGCCATTTGGCGAATTGCGGGCCGTCGAAGTGATCTTTCAGATCTTTCAGGTCAGGCAGGCCGGTAAAGCTCTCCAGGCCGAAAAATCCTGGACCCGCCGCTGCGATGAAAGGCGCATGGGACATGCAGGCGACACTGGACACGTACTGCATCAGCTTCACATCCGGCGAGCTCGGCGACATGAAATAGTTAGCAATGATCGCTCCGACCGGCTGGCCACCGAACTGGCCGTACTCAGCGGTGTAAATGTGCTTATACAAGCCAGACTGCATCACCTCCGGTGAATCTTCGAAGTCATCCAACAGGTCTTCTTTGGAGACGCTGAAGAATTCGATCTTTATGTTCTCGCGAAAGTTGGTGCGATCAACCAACAACTGCAGGCCTCGCCACGAGGACTCCAGCGACTGAAAGTCAGGGTGGTGGAGGATTTCATCCATTTGGCGGCTGAGCTTGCTGTCGATCTCGGCGATCATCCGATCGACCATGGCTTTCTTGACCGGCTCACCATTGTTCTGGGGCTTGAGTAGTTCTTCAATAAACGCCGATACACCACGTTTGGCGATGTCGTAGGCTTCGTCGTCAGGGCTCAGACGGGTTTCGGCAATGATGCTGTCGAGAATGCTGTATTCACTCTCGTTGCCATGCTGCTGCACTGCATTTGTATTCACGGTATTGGCTTCCTTGACGGGTGGCAGATTCAGGCGGGTCGAGCTTCGGTGTTGAGCCCTAGCTCACCCAGTACGCGGCTGCGGGATTCGTCATCTGCCAAAACGCCTTCAATGGCCTTGCGGAACGCAGGTGTATTACCGAGAGGCCCCTTGAGCGCAACCAACGCATTACGCAGCTCCATCAGTTTTTTCAGTTCCGGCACTTGATCGACCAGGCTGGCCGGATTGAAATCCTTCATCGAGTCGACACGCAGATCCATAACCAATTCATCTGAGCCGCTGTCATCCTGAAGTCGATTTGGCACACCCAATGTCACCCGCAACTCCTGCTTGGCCAGTACTTCGTCAAAGGTCATCTTGTCGATGTTGATCGGCTTGCGATCTTCAACTTTCCGGTCATCCTTGCGTTGGGTGTAGTCACCGATCGCCAGCAGTTTCAGTGGCAGTTCGATCTCTTCCTGAGCACCACCAGTGGCGGGTTTGAAAGTGACGTTGATGCGTTCCTTGGGGGCTACCGAGCCTTCTTTGGCCATGGCGATTCTCCTGGCGGTTGTGGCCCTGGGGCCTAGTCGAGTGCCACTTCAAGATCGAGGTGGCACAGCCTGCGATAAATCTCTTCCTTGCATTCGCGCACCGCGTGGTTCTGCGGCAATGACTCGCAGCAGCTATGCAGCAACTGCAGCACTTGCAACGCAAGATCCGGCTCCCAGGCGTGCAGGCCTGCGTCCCTTAATGTCTGGTCGAGGGTTTCAAGTTGGGTCTTGGCCAATTCAAACTTCCTGGCCATGAAGCACAGGCGTGCGAGTGCGAACTGCCAGAAAAACCGCGCCCGTCCGCCGTGAGCGGCCAGCAGGCCCTGCTTGAGAATCTGCACGGCAGCCTTGAGGCCGTCCTTACGCAAGACAGGCTGGACGTCTTCCAGGGCCTGCTCCCAAGCCGGTAAAGCCTCAAGGATTTCTGCAGAGCGCGGTGCATGGGGACTTTGCAAATGCGGCATGATTTGGCTATTGACCCATGTACGGGTGGCCGGATCAGCGAATGGAGCGCCGTCATGAAAGCGCAACTCGAGGATGCCAGGCAGACGCTGAATCAATAGTGCGAAGTGGATTTCCACTTCACGCATGGCCATCTCTGCGTTCAATCCCTGAAGGCATTCCCAAACCATCCGCTGACCGTCAAACCAGAACGGCGCCTTGGACAGACTGGACTCCAGCTCCACCAGCAAATCAGCGTATCGGGCTTGCTCGTAGTGCTCTTGTAAGAGTTGGAGCCTGTCGACGGGTAACCCGCGCAGGGCTGTGATCTGCTCGGCGTTTCGCTCGGGCAATGTGTCGACAGGTAGCCAGAGCAGCGTACGGTTGAGGCGTAATGCGCGCAGATCGGTCGCCTTTTGTTTGAGCCACCAGGCACACAGCGGTCGCGCGCTGTCCTGTTGGGCACGCAAGGCTTTATGGGCATCTTTTTCGTTATCAATGGGCGTGCAGGGGTTGAATAGCTGCGTGGCAACCTGTTTGACCTGAGCCACTGCGGACTCAACGACGCTGGGTGTCGATTGATGCTCGGTTGTGCGTTGCACCAGATTTTTCAGGCGACGGGAAATGGGTAGCAACAAAGGTGCGTCGTCGCCTAGGCGTTTGGTGCAAATGGCATCAAGCCCTTCCAGATACTCCACAAGACAATGGAACAAGGGCAGTTGCTCTTTGATCGCGACGTTTTCAGTGAGCACCTTTTCGAGACGCGGCACCAACCAGTTGATCGCGGCAGCACGGGTACGGGATTTTTTCGGGAAAACCTCGGTCCAGTGACTTTCACACAGGTGACGCAACAACCCGAGGCCGGCCAACAGTCCCTGGAAAGACTCACCCTGGTACAAGGCCCATGTCAGCCAGACGCCAACCCGTAAATCCTTGGACTGAGTCCGCAGCAGGCTTTCGCAGTTCTCGCGAACTTTCAACCAATCAATCTGACCTCGTTCCTGCATGGATCGAGCTTTATCCAACTCACTTTCCAACGCTTCGTATTCGCTCGAATAGCGAACATCCTCCCCTGCAAAATTACCGTTGCAGACTGGTGACTTGGCTAATTCGAGATAATGCGCCGATAGTTTAGTTGAATATGTCATAGAAACTTACAACTCACGTCAAGGAATACGCTTGCAAGTAGACAGGATTATGAAAAAGCCAGGTTTTGGATGTTGGGCAAGTGTACGACCGAACCCACGAAGCAAAGGCCATCCGTTGAAGGCTGGAGAACTTATTATGAAATTGAGGCCGAATATGTAGGAAAAGTCGCTGTATTCCATGCGATTTGCCATTCCCCGGTGTAAGACAGCAATAAACTGGAGAATATTGATTAAACAGCAATCTCTATAGTGCAATTATTTGCGCATTATTTAGTGTTCAATGCCTCACGAAATTGATAGTAGTTAAAGCAACGAAATCTATGTCACTGAATGCTTCTTGATCTGTACTCCACTGGTCAACACCTACTCAACAACCCCATGTTTAAGAGTCGTCAGATTTACTTCAGGAAAGCTACGACACCTTGCGCCGTTGCCTACGGGTACGCCAGAATCCGCCGGCTTGTGCGCCTTGGGGCTGCTCGGTAACTTGATTCGCGTCACTGATTGTCGGTGATCGGGTTTAGTAGCCCGTCGTAGTCAAGTCGCACAAGATCTCCATCAAGCAGGTATCCCATCCCTGCATTTGATGGTGGCTGTGCGCAGGGCGCTTCGGCGCGCCGATTTCTTGGCTCATCGGTCTACTAACCTGTGCACAGCTGCCTCCCTATCGTTTAGTAGCGACTTGGTTGCAGCCTCACTCATATGAGGATAGAGCCAATGTTCAAAGTAACGCCGAACCCGCCGGGGTCCGACCCGGCATCACCCTACGAAAACCTCGACTCAAAGAAACTCCACGAAGCCGCCGAGCGCGCCCTCGACCATCACTTCCCGCCGACCGAAAAGAAGCCACCGAAACGCAACGGCCAACTCTTCAGCGTCTGCCCGGACATCAACACTGAAGCACTCCTGGCCAACGCCTCGGAAGATCTACTGTCGATCAGCGCCATCGCCGCCGACCTCGCCGACGATGTAGATGGCTCTCGGCGCTCCGTAGCCTTGGCGATCAGTCGCATGGCGGACGGGGTGCAATTATTGGTGGAGCGAGCGCTGGATGATCTGGATGAACCGGAAATGGCGGCGATACTCGCCAAGCAACAAAGCCGGGCCTGCTAACTCGCCATGCAGTAAACGACTCCGACTGGTGGGAACCTTGAGCCTGTGAGAAACCCGTGGCGAGGGAGCTTGCTCCCGCCTGAGTGCACAGCACTCACAAGAATCACGAAGCTGTCAGATTTTTAGGGCCGCTTCGCTGCCCAACGCGAGCAAGCTCGCTCGCCACAAGGTTTCGTATTGCTTAAGACTCCGGCACAAAAAATGGGCACCCAACCTCGGTTGGCGTGCCCATTCTTTATTCCACTCCCCCGCTACGCGGGTCAGGGAAACGGCTTACGGATTGACGCTGTCTTTCAAGGATTTGCCTGGCTTGAACGCAACGGTGTTGCTGGCCTTGATCTTTACTGGCTCACCGGTTTGCGGGTTTTTGCCGGTGCGGGCGCCGCGGTGGCGTTGCAGGAAGGTGCCGAAGCCTACCAGCGTGACGCTGTCTTTGCGGTGCAGGGCGCCGGTGATTTCTTCGAGAACGGCGTTCAGGACGCGGTTGGCCTGCTCTTTGGTGAGGTCTGCTTTTTCAGCAATTGCTGCGGCGAGTTCTGGTTTACGCATGTTAGTGAAGCCCCTTTGACGGTTTTTTGTTGTTATGTCCGTGCTGCTCTCTATGGAGCAGCGCCCAAGGCGCCGCAGATGCTCTACTCTGCGGCAGACGGGAGTGAGGATGGCACGCACGGAAGCCCTGCGCCAGTATCCGCGTGGCCATTCTCAGGGCATTTTGGGGGTGATTCCGACAGAACGACCGGTATTTACGCCAGCAGTGCCGGAAGCTCTTTATTCAGGGCCAGTTTTTCCATCACGGCCGTGCCGGTGAGGGCATAACCGAGCAGCTTTCCGCTGGCATCGCGGCATAACACCTTGATGTCGGCGCCCTGCCCTTCGACCGTCCAGACGCCTTCCGCACCCCGTGGCGGCGGGGACACCACCAACGGGCACACCGGGGTTTTGACGGTGATGGGCATCGGGCCATAGTTGACCGTTGTCGGGTTGCCGGCGAGGGTCTGGGCCAGCGCTCGCGCACAGCTCATCAGGGGCATCACGTACAGCAAATTCAGCCCATCGACCTCGGCGCAGTCGCCCAGGGCGTAGATATTGGCGTGGGAGGTTTGCAGGTGACGGTCGACGACGACTCCACGATTGACCTGCAAACCGGCAGCGGCGGCCAGGTCGATGCGCGGGCGCAGGCCAACGGCCGAGACCACGACGTCGCACGGGATGACCTGGCCGTCGGACAGGTGCGCTTCCAGGCCGTCGGCGACCTTCTGCAGGCGAGTGAGCACCGGCCCCAGGTGGAAACGTGCACCTAGGCTTTCCAGCCCGGCCTGTACCGCAGCAGCGGCGGCCGGGTGCAGCAGGGTCGGCATGACCTGTTCGCACGGTGCAACCAGTTGCACCTCATAACCGCCCAGGCTCAGGTCGTTGGCGAACTCGCAGCCAATCAGGCCGGCGCCGAGCAACAACACCCGACACTTGCCGGCCGCTGCCACGCGAAAGCGTGCGTAGTCTTCCAGGTCGTTGATGGGGAACACGCAGTCCGCCGCGTCGCCTTCGATGGGCACGCGCACGGTTTCAGCACCCCAGGCCAGGATCAAGTCGCGGTAGTACACCGCTTCTTCACCGATCCACAGGCGTTTGTGGCCCGGGTCGATGCCGCTGATGCGGGTGTGGGTGCGTACTTCGGCCTTCAACTGTTCGGCCATCGCGCCCGGTTCGGCCATGCTCAGGCCGTCGGCGTCTTTGTTTTTGCCGAAACCGGTGGAGAGCATCGGCTTGGAGTAGGAGCGCCCGTCATCGGCGGTAATCAGCAGCAGAGGGGTTTCGCCATCGAGTTTGCGAAACTCCCGGGCCAGGTTGTAGCCAGCCAGGCCGGTGCCGACGATCACGACAGGTGCGTTCATTCCTTACTCCTCAGTTTTCAAGCGGTGATTTCGATCATTTCAAAATCCATCTTGCCCACACCGCAGTCCGGGCACAGCCAGTCTTCCGGCACGTCTTGCCACAGGGTGCCCGGCGCAATGCCGTCATCCGGCCAGCCTTCGGCTTCGTTGTAGATCAGGCCGCAGACCACACATTGCCACTTTTTCATTCAGGTACTTCCTCAGGGTTCAGGCTTTTGCCGGCGCGAACGGTCGATGATTGCAGCGCTGCCGTTCGGCTCAGCGCGTTTTGTACTGATGGGGCCACGCAGATGCAAGCCCGTTCGGTGCAACGGGCGGGCGGATCACTCAAATTCATGAGCTGACATGTTAAGCTCGCCGCCTCCTTTGCTGCCAATAATGACTCATTGTGCAACACACAAACTCCACCCGTTCGGCCCCGCTCTGGCTCCCTCAAAGCCTGCTGACGCCCCTTCCCGACCCGTTTACCCTCGACTGGCTGTTTGACGAAGGATCGCTGACCCGACGCCTGACCCGGTTGTCGAATGACGGTTTCAGCGTCACGCCGCTGTTCGAAGGCTGGCAAACCCTGCGCGCCGATGAATGCGCCGCGCTGGACCTGGCCGAGGGCAGCGAAGGCTGGGTGCGCGAGGTGTATTTGCGCGGGCATGGCCAGGCCTGGGTGTTTGCCCGCAGCGTCGCGGCGCGCAGCGCGTTGCAGGGCGACGGCTTGCACATGGACGAACTGGGCAGCCGCTCCCTGGGCGAACTGTTGTTTTGCGACCACGCCTTCCAGCGTCGCGCCATCGAGGTTTGTCACTATCCTCAAGCGTGGCTGCCGACCGAGGTGCAGGCGCCTGAGCTGTGGGGTCGCCGTTCGCGCTTCGACCGCGGTACGTTGAGCGTGCTGGTGGCTGAAATCTTCCTGCCGACCCTGTGGAGCGCCGCCCGCGCCCACCCGGAGAACTACTGATGTACCAGAGCCTGCTCAAGTCCCTGAATCGCTTGAACCCACGGGCCTGGGATTTCATTCAGCTGACGCGCATGGACAAGCCGATCGGCATCTATCTGCTGCTGTGGCCTACGTTATGGGCGCTGTGGATTGCCGGCAAGGGCTCGCCGTCGCTGGCCAATATCGTGATTTTCGTGCTTGGCGTGGTGCTGACCCGCGCGGGCGGCTGCGTGATCAACGATTGGGCGGACCGCAAGGTCGACGGCCATGTGAAGCGCACCGAACAGCGCCCGCTGCCGAGCGGCAAGATCAGCTCCAAAGAAGCGCTGGTGTTCTTCGCCTTGCTGATGGGCGTGAGTTTCCTGCTGGTGCTGTGCACCAATGCGGCAACGATCTGGCTGTCGTTCGGCGGCTTGGCCCTGGCCTGCACTTATCCGTTCATGAAGCGTTACACCTATTACCCGCAAGTGGTGCTGGGCGCGGCGTTTTCCTGGGGGATGCCGATGGCGTTCACCGCTGAAACCGGCGAGTTGCCGGCAGCAGCCTGGTTGCTGTGGATCGCCAACCTGATGTGGACGGTGGGCTACGACACTTATTACGCGATGACCGACCGTGACGACGACTTGAAGATCGGCGTGAAATCCACGGCGATTCTGTTTGGCGAGGCGGACAGGGTGATCATCCTGACCCTGCAAGGGTTGGCGCTGGGTTGCCTGTTGCTGGCCGGTTCGAAGTTCGAGCTTGGCGGCTGGTTCCACCTCGGCCTGGCGGTGGCGGCGGGCTGTTTTGCCTGGGAGTTCTGGTACACCCGCAGCAAGGACCGCATGCGCTGCTTCAAGGCGTTTTTGCACAACCATTGGGCCGGGTTGGCGATTTTTGTCGGGATTGTGCTGGATTACGGGTTGCGCTGAAGCCTGGGATTACCCCTGACTTGATTTCCTGTAGGAGCGAGCTTGCTCGCGAAAAAACCACAAGCGCCGTTGGGCATCTGGATTAACGCGTTATCGTTCACGCCCATCGCGAGCAAGCTCGCTCCTACAGAGAATTACTTCTGCGACTCGCGCACGACGTGCCAAACGTCCTTCATCTTGTCACCCGTCATTTCTCCGGGTTTTTTGTCCTTGACGAAGTAGTACAACGGCTTGCCGTCGTAGGCCCATTGCATGCTGCCGTCATCACGTTTGATGACGCTCCATTTACCTTCAGCCTGGGCACCCGCTTCCGCCATCAGTGGCGGCCAATTTTCCGCGCACTGGCCAGTACAGGCAGACTTGCCGCCGGTGTCCTTGTCGAAGGTGTACAACGTCATGCCTTTATGGTCGGTCATCACGCCGCCTTTCATCATCGCCGGCTCGGCAGCGAAGGCCATTGTTGGTAAAGCGAGGGCAGCCGCCAACAGCAGGCCTTTGAAGGATTGCGAGCATAGCTTCATGGAAACCTTCCTTTTGTGGTTGTCAGGATTCGGACTTAGAGCTTAGTCCAGGTTCGTGACAACCGCAGACGACTAAAATACTGTCACACGACTGCAATAATTCCGTTATCTAATGCGGCGCAAGACAGTTAAATGACAAGAGGATTAAGGCATGGTTGGCAGGAGCATTCTGATCGTCGACGACGAAGCGCCCATTCGCGAAATGATCGCCGTTGCGTTGGAAATGGCCGGCTATGACTGCCTGGAGGCTGAAAACTCCCAGCAGGCCCACGCCATTATCGTCGACCGCAAACCGGACCTGATCCTGCTCGACTGGATGCTGCCCGGCACGTCCGGCATCGAGCTGGCCCGCCGCCTCAAGCGCGATGAGCTGACCGGGGATATCCCGATCATCATGCTCACCGCCAAGGGCGAAGAGGACAACAAGATCCAGGGCCTGGAAGTCGGCGCCGACGACTACATCACCAAACCCTTTTCCCCCCGCGAGCTGGTTGCGCGCCTCAAAGCCGTACTGCGCCGTGCCGGCCCGAGCGATGGCGAGGCGCCGATTGAAGTCGGCGGCCTGCTGTTGGACCCGATCGGCCACCGTGTGACCATCGATGGCAAACCCGCGGAAATGGGACCGACCGAATACCGTCTGCTGCAGTTTTTCATGACCCACCAGGAGCGCGCCTATACCCGTGGCCAGCTGCTGGATCAGGTCTGGGGCGGCAACGTGTACGTCGAGGAGCGCACCGTCGACGTGCACATCCGTCGCCTGCGCAAAGCCCTCGGCGATGCCTATGAAAACCTGGTACAAACCGTGCGCGGCACCGGCTACCGCTTTTCTACGAAAGCCTGATCCGGACTTTTCCCGCTTTAAGAAGTAGACAAGGACGCGCGTTCAAGTGAACCAAAACTGGCATGGCACCCTGATTCGCCACATGCTGCTACTGGTCACCGCCTGCCTGGTGATCGGCCTGATTACCGGCTACTACGGCTGGAGCCTCGCTGCGGGACTGGGCCTTTACCTGGCCTGGACGCTCAAGCAGTTGCTGCGTTTGCACGAATGGCTGCGCCTGCACAAACCCGATGAAGCACCGCCCGATGGCTACGGTCTGTGGGGCGAGGTGTTCGACAGCATCTACCACCTGCAACGTCGTGACCAACGGGTGCGCGGGCGCCTGCAAGCGGTGATCGACCGTGTTCAGGAATCCACGGCGGCCTTGAAGGACGCGGTGGTCATGCTCGACAGCGACGGTAACCTGGAATGGTGGAACCGCGCCGCCGAGACCCTGCTGGGCCTCAAGACTCCGCAGGACAGCGGCCAGCCGGTGACCAACCTGGTTCGCCATCCGCGCTTCAAAGAGTACTTCGAGCAGGACAGCTACGCCGAACCGTTGGAAATCCCCTCGCCGACCAACGACCGGATGCGCATTCAGCTGTACATCACCCGCTACGGCAATAACGAGCATTTGATGCTGGTGCGCGACGTGACGCGCATCCATCAGCTGGAACAGATGCGCAAAGACTTCATCGCCAACGTGTCCCATGAGCTGCGCACGCCGCTGACGGTGATTTGCGGTTACCTGGAAACCTTGCTCGACAACGTCGAGGAAGTGAACCCGCGCTGGACCCGCGCCCTGCAGCAAATGCAGCAACAGGGCGGGCGCATGCAGACATTGCTCAACGACTTGCTGCTGCTGGCGAAACTGGAAGCCACCGATTACCCGTCGGACAACCAACCCGTGGCCATCGACGGTTTGCTGCAGTCGATCAAGAGTGATGCGCAACAGCTGTCGGGCCAGAAAAACCAGAAAATTTCCCTGGAAGCCGACCCGACGATCCTGCTCAAGGGCAGCGAAGCGGAATTACGCAGCGCGTTTTCCAATCTGGTATTCAACGCAGTGAAATACACCCAGGCCGAAGGCAACATCCGTATTCGCTGGTGGGGCGATGAACAAGGCGCGCACCTGAGCGTGCAGGACTCCGGCATCGGCATCGACAGCAAACACCTGCCGCGCCTGACCGAACGCTTCTACCGCGTCGACTCCAGCCGCAACTCCAACACCGGCGGTACAGGGCTGGGCCTGGCCATCGTCAAGCACGTGCTGTTGCGTCATCGCGCGCGCATGGAGATCAGCAGCGTGCCGGGCCACGGCAGCACCTTTACCTGCCATTTCGCCCCTGCCCAAGTCAGCAAATCCCGGGTCATCAGTACCGCGGACTGATACCGGCCAGCACGCGCCACTAGGCAATCGCCAAGTCAGCCGTTACATTGGCTGACTTGCGCCTGCTTTTCAGGCGCACTTTTTTCTTTCCATTCGAATACACGGAACCCGCAAAACTCCATCATGGACCCTTCCCCTGGCTTGTCCCTCGCAACAATATTCGCCGACTTCGGCATGATTCTTTTTGCTCTGATCCTGGTTTTGCTCAACGGCTTTTTCGTTGCGGCCGAATTTGCCATGGTCAAATTGCGCTCGACCCGGGTCGAAGCCATCGCTGAGCAGCACGGCTGGCGCGGGCACATCCTGCGCACGGTGCACAGTCAGCTCGATGCTTACCTGTCGGCGTGCCAATTGGGTATCACCCTCGCCTCTCTGGGCCTGGGCTGGGTCGGCGAACCGGCGTTCGCCCACCTTCTGGCTCCTGTGCTGAGTGCGGCTGGCGTGGACTCCGCCGAAGTGGTCAAGGCGGTGTCGTTCTTCACCGCGTTCTTCATCATTTCGTACCTGCACATCGTGGTCGGCGAACTGGCACCGAAATCCTGGGCGATCCGCAAACCCGAATTGCTGTCGCTGTGGACGGCGGTACCGCTGTACCTGTTCTACTGGGCCATGTACCCGGCCATCTACCTGCTCAACGCCAGCGCCAACCAGATCCTGCGCATTGCAGGGCAAGGCGAGCCCGGCCCGCACCACGAGCACCACTACAGCCGTGAAGAACTGAAACTGATCCTGCACTCCAGCCGTGGCCAGGACCCAAGCGACCAAGGCATGCGCGTATTGGCCTCGGCGGTGGAAATGGGCGAGCTGGAAGTGGTCGATTGGGCCAACTCCCGCGAAGACCTGGTGACCCTGGAGTTCAACGCACCGCTCAAGGAAATCCTGGCGATGTTCCGTCGCCACAAGTTCAGCCGCTATCCGGTGTACGACAGCGAGCGCCAGGAGTTCGTCGGCCTGCTGCACATCAAGGACCTGCTGCTGGAACTGGCGGCGCTGGACCACATTCCCGAGTCGTTCAACCTGGCCGAACTGACCCGCCCGCTGGAGCGTGTATCCCGGCATATGCCGCTGTCGCAGTTGCTGGAGCAGTTCCGCAAGGGCGGCTCGCACTTCGCCGTGGTTGAAGAGGCCGACGGCAATATCATCGGCTACCTGACCATGGAAGACGTGCTGGAAGTGCTGGTGGGCGACATCCAGGACGAACACCGCAAGGCCGAGCGCGGGATCCTCGCGTACCAGCCGGGCAAACTGCTGGTGCGCGGTGATACGCCGCTGTTCAAGGTCGAACGGCTGCTGGGCATCGATCTGGACCACGTCGAAGCCGAAACACTCGCCGGGCTGGTCTACGACAGCCTCAAGCGGGTGCCGGAAGAGGAAGAAGTACTGGAAGTCGAAGGCCTGCGGATCATCATCAAGAAGATGAAAGGGCCGAAGATTGTCCTGGCCAAGGTGTTGATGCTCGATTGACGCACTGATCTGGCACCCATTCGATCCCTTCGCGAGCAGGCTCGCTCCCACAATTGGAATGCATTTCCCTGTGGGAGCGAGC
>NZ_JBSVWS010000033.1:0-41306 GCF_054071155.1 Pseudomonas sp. SDO5532_S415
TTGATCTTCGGTGCTACCAAGATCCAGTGTGGGAGCGAGCCTGCTCGCGAAAGCCATTGGCACGCCTGGCCTGCGAATTACAACTCAGCCGCCAGTCGCGACCCCTGATTGATCGCCCGCTTGGCATCCAGCTCCGCCGCGACGTCCGCGCCGCCGATCAGATGCACGTTCTGCCCCGCTGCCACCAGGCCGTCCTGCAACTCCCGCAACGGGTCCTGGCCGGCGCAGATCACGATGTTATCCACCGGAAGCACTTGCGGTTCACCGGTTTCGCCGATGCGAATGTGCAGGCCGTCGTCGTCAATCTTCAGGTATTCGACGCTGTTGAGCATCTGCACCTGCTTGTTCTTCAGACCGGTACGGTGAATCCAGCCGGTGGTCTTGCCCAGGCCATCACCGACCTTGGATTTCTTGCGTTGCAGCAGGAACACTTCGCGGGCCGGTGCATGGGGCGCCGCCTTGATCCCGGCGACACCACCACGCGCTTCAAGATGCGTATCGATCCCCCACTCTTTCCAGAACGCTTCGCGGTTCAGGCTGGTGGCCTGGCCCTGGTGAACCAGGAATTCCGAGACGTCGAAACCGATACCACCGGCGCCGATCACCGCGACACGCTTGCCCACCGGTTTGCGCTCAAGCAGCACGTCCAGGTAGCTCAGCACCTTGGCATTCTCCACGCCGGGAATCGCCGGTAGCCGCGGTGCAATGCCGGTGGCCAGGATGATTTCGTCGTAACCGCCCTCGACCAGCTTCGCCACATCCACGCGGGTGTTCAGGCACACCTCGACGTGGGTGGTTTGCAGTTTGCGGCCGAAATATCGCAGGGTTTCATAAAACTCTTCTTTGCCCGGCACCCGTTTGGCGACGTTGAACTGACCGCCGATTTCGCTGGCCGAATCAAACAGCGTCACCTGATGGCCACGCTCGGCAGCCACGGTCGCGGCGGACAAACCGGCAGGGCCCGCACCGACCACGGCGATTTTCTTGAGCTGTTGTACCGGCAGGTAGTTGAGTTCGGTTTCGTGGCAGGCACGCGGGTTGACCAGGCAGCTGGTCAACTTGCCGCCAAAGGTGTGGTCCAGGCACGCCTGGTTGCAACCGATGCAGGTGTTGATTTCATCAGCGCGACCTTCAGCCGCCTTGTTGACGAAATCCGGGTCGGCGAGGAACGGCCGCGCCATGGAAACCATGTCGGCATCGCCTTCGGCGAGGATCTGCTCGGCGACTTCCGGGGTGTTGATGCGGTTGGTGGTAATCAGCGGAATGTTCACTGAACCACGCAGCTTGGCCGTGACCTTGCTGAACGCCGCCCGTGGAACCTTGGTGGCGATGGTCGGAATCCGCGCTTCGTGCCAGCCGATACCGGTGTTGATGATCGTCGCGCCGGCCTGCTCGATCGCCTTGGCCAACTGCACGATTTCTTCCCAGGTGCTGCCGCCTTCCACCAGGTCGAGCATCGACAGGCGGAAAATAATGATGAAGTTCGGGCCGACCGCTTCACGGACCCGGCGCACGATTTCCACCGGCAGGCGCATACGGTTTTCGTAGCTGCCGCCCCAGCGGTCGGTGCGGTGGTTGGTGTGGGCGGCCAGGAACTGGTTGATGAAGTAACCTTCCGAACCCATGATTTCGACGCCGTCATACTCGGCCTGTTGTGCCAGGGTCGAGCAGGTGACGAAATCGCGAATCTGCTTCTCGATGCCTTCCTCGTCCAGCTCTTTAGGCTTGAACGGGTTGATCGGCGCCTGAATCGCGCTTGGCGCGACCTGCTTCGGGCTATAGGCATAACGGCCCGCATGGAGGATCTGCATGCAAATCTTGCCGCCCGCCTCGTGCACCGCGCGAGTCACGATCTGATGTTTGAGCGCTTCTTCTTCGGTGGTCAGCTTGGCCGCACCCGAGTACACGCCGCCCTCGTCGTTCGGACCGATACCGCCTGTGACCATCAGCCCGACACCGCCACGGGCACGCTCGGCGAAGTAGGCCGCCATGCGCTCGAAGCCACCGGGTTTTTCTTCAAGACCGGTGTGCATCGAGCCCATCAGGGTGCGGTTGCGCAACGTCGTAAAACCCAGGTCCAGCGGGGCCAACAGGTGCGGGTAATGAGCGGCGGTCATCGGTAACTCCACATCGAACGATCACGGGAATAATGTGGGCGCTCTGCGGCGCCCCTCTGTCATGGGTTACAGACTATGAGCAGTCCAGTGCGCGCTCAATGACCGTAACTGACAACTTATTGATCCAAATGCGCAGCAGCCCTTGGCAATCGTCGGCATGGGTCATACCCTAGGCATCGAACCCTGCACACGGCCGTCGACTGCTTTCCCATGCGCAAACTTCTGTACCTGACCTTCTCCATGGCGTTGATCGCCGCTCTAACGACCTACGCCATGTGGGCCGCGGATCGCCCGGTGGGCCATTACCTCTCGGACCTGCGGATCGATCTGGCGATCGATGAGGGCACTCCCGCCGACCGCGGCAACCTGTTGGGCATCCAGCCCGAGCTGTTTCCCACCGATTATCAAAGCCCCGAGCGCCTGCACCGCAAACTCGCGGCCTACCTGCACAAAGCCCGGGAACAGGGCTTGCTCAACGACAAAACCATCGTGGTACTGCCCGAACACGTCGGCACCTGGCTGATGGTCAGCGGTGAAAAGGATGAGTTGTACCAGGCCGCCACGCTGAAGGAAGCCATGAACTGGCTGGCCGTGAGCAATCCGTTGAAGTTTGTCCGTGCGTTGATCAGTGCCGAGGGCGGCAGTCGCCTGGATGACGCCCACTTGCGCATGAAAGCCAAAGGCATGGCCAAGGAGTATCAGGCGCTGTTCGGCGGCCTGGCGAAAGAGTTTCAGGTGACGTTGGTGGCAGGTTCCATCGTGCTGCCCGAGCCCAGCATCATCGACGGCACCCTGAAAGTCGGTCGCGGCGCACTGTTCAACAGCAGCGTTGTGTTCGGCCGTGACGGTGTGCCCATCGGCCAGCCACAGCGGCAGATGCACCCGGTTTTTGAACAGCAGGATGCGATCGAGGCCAATGGCGAGCACACCCTCAACGTCGTCGATACCCCGGCCGGTCGCCTGGGCGTGCTGATCGGCGGCGACAGTTGGTACCCGGACAACTATCGCAAGCTCGACGATCAGCAGGCACGGATTGTCGCGGTCCCGGCGTTCGTGGCCGGCCGTGGCACCTGGGATCAACCGTGGCGTGGCTACAAGGGCTCGTCGACACCCGGTTCCGTCAGTCTCAAGGCCGGGGAGATCAGCGAAGGCCAGGCCTGGCATCGCCTGACCCTGACCGCTCAACCACCGTCCAGCCAGGCGATCGCCGGCATGAGCGTGTTCTTGCGTGGACAGTTCTGGGATCAGGCCAGCGCCGGCCAGAGTTTTCTCAGCAGCAACGGTCAGCACTTCGCCGACGGCAACGCCCGTGGCGCTCGCCTGCTGAACCTGTGGTTGTAAGCCATGAAACCGCAGCCGATGCGTCTGGGCGATCTATCGGTCGGCTTCGTCCACAGCCTGGCCGACGCCGTGCGCAGCCATGGCGTCGACCCGCAGCCCCTGCTGGAACAATATGGACTTGATGCGGCGCGCCTCAGCGAAGCGGGTGCCCGACTCTCGATTCCGCGCTACATGCGCCTGGGCCACAGTGCCATTCAGTTGACCGACAACCCGGCGCTCGGCTTGCGCATGGGGCAGCTCAGCCGCCTGAGCCAGGCCGGCCTGGCCGGCGTCACCGCTGCCCAGGCGCCGACGGTGCGCGAGGCGGCACGCTGCCTGATTCGCTTTGAAGCCTTGTATGGCTCCAACTATCGCGGTCAATCGAGCTTTCACGAAGACCCTCAGGGGGCCTGGCTGCGCTTCTATTCCATCAGTCCCTACAACAGCTACAACCGCTTCGTAGTGGATTCGATCATTGCCGGGTGGTTGCAGCAATTGTCCAGCGTGAGCCCTGCCCCACTGCGCGCCGAACGTATCGATATCGAATTCGAAGCACCTGACTACCACGCGGCCTACGACATGCTGGGCGATTGCCCGATTCAGTTTGGCGCCGAGCACAACCAATTGCGCCTGAGCCTGGCCAGCCTCGCCCAGCGTAATCCGCAACACTGTCCGAGTACGTGGCGGCACTTGTTGATGTTATGTGAACGGGAACTGGAGCAACTGACACGCACCCGCAGCCTGCGTGAACGCATCATTCAGTTGCTGGGGCCGTTGCTCAATGGTGGCCGGGAACCCGACCTGGAAGAAGTGGCGGCACGCCTGAAGCTGCCCGTCTGGACACTACGCCGCAAACTGGCCGAAGAAGGTACGCAGTTTCGCGCGATTCTCAACGACACACGTCGCGACCTGGCCATGACCTACATCCGCGATACAGAACTGGCGTTCGGCGAAATCGCCTACCTGCTCGGCTTTGCCTCAGCCGAAGCGTTTCAACGTGCCTTCAAACGCTGGACTGGCCAGACACCCGGCGAGTTTCGTCGCAGTCACCGCCAATCCGCCTGACGCTCACAGTTCTGTAGCATCTTCCGCCGGCTCCAGCGGGTCCAGTTCAAAAGCCTGATACTCGAGCAGTTCTTCCTGATAATCGTCCATTTCGAATCCCCCGCAACTCATTGAAAAAGTCTTAATAAATGACCAGTGCCCCGAGCATAAAGTCCCCGCATGAAAGAAAAATGACGCGGACACGACGCTTCGTCGCTACTGGATAAAACGTAGCAGGCAGTCAGGAATTTATCACAGGATTTTTTCGATACAGCGCGCAGGACAGCGGTGTATTTGACGCGGATCAATCTTTACCGCAGCTACGGGACCGGTGCGGATTCACCTGGCCCCGTAACGCCAATCATTGCCCGGTAATCGGCATGGCCTGAATCGGCTCCGAAGGAGGCGGGATGTCGCTGGGGTTGGCGGGTGGTGTGATCGTTTCCGTGGCCGGCGCCGGCTCGGCACTTGGAGTGGCGGCAATCGGCGCGGCTTCAGGCGGCGGTGCTACCGGCTCGGACGCCGCTGGAGCCGCTTCGGCCGGCGTCGTTGTCGCTTGCGGAGCCGGGGCAGGCTCTGCCGCCGCTTCCGGGGCCAGTGGGGCCGGTGTGGCCTTGGGTTCAGGCACGCCCAGATCGGCTTTCGGCTTCTCCGGGATATGGGCCGCTGCTTTCACTTCCTTGGGCAGGAACAGCTCGACCAGGGCGAAGAAACGCTCGTAAAACTTGGCCGACGATACGGTTTCGCTCGCGACCTTGACCATCGAATCGTCCGAAGAGCCGATCGGCATCGAGACCGAACCCAGCACGCCGACACCGAGACTGGCGGAGTTATTGGTCTTCTTCAGTGCATAACGGTCCTGCAAGGCGTTGGCGAACACCGTGGCGTGATGCCCGGCGCTGCCGTCATCGGCACAGACCACACTGAAACTGATTTCCATGTGGGTCTCACCGGTCTGCTGGAAGCTCTTGTGCCCGCTCACCAGCTTCGGATCACTGCTGGTGATGATGTAGCCCTGGCTCAGCAAGGCCCGACGAGCAGCTTCGCAACTCTGAACATCAGTCACGGGGTAGTTACGGGAGAATGTTCCGGAGTCGTCGAAGTTCTCATGCTCATAGATGGCGGCTTTCTTCGACGAGCACCCGGCCGCGGCGGCCAGCACCAGCGCCAGCCCGGCAACACGCATGGGAAGTGATTTAAACATTGAACATCCTGAGGAAAACGGTCCGGGGCGTATTGTGCAACAGATCGATGGTTAGCGTCGCATCGATTGTGTCTTAAAACAGTTACAGGGGTGTTGACTGCGATATTAAGCAAAAGTCCCCCACGATTGTCAGTGCAGCTGTAACAAAAAACCCCGGCCTTTCGGCCGGGGTTCCTGTGTAGCGCATCGCTCAGGCTGACATCAGAAACGCTTGATGTCGGCCTCGCTTTCCAGCTGCTTGCGATAAGCCGCAAAGTCTTGCTGGCCAACGCGCGAAGCGAGGAAGCGACGGTATTGAGCCTTCTCTTCTTCAGTCGGCGCTGCGGCTTCATTGACGCCGCTCAGACGCACGATCATCAGACTGCCATCAGGCAGGGTCACGCTCGTGAACGTCGGCTTGTCCTTGGCGGCAGGCTTGGGCATGCGGAACAGCGCCTGCAGCACGGTTGGGTCGATCCCTTCCTGAGCGCGGGTCGCGGCTTCGGTAACCTTCCAGCTCTGACCGTCGACTGGTTTGTCCAGAGCGGTCTTGCCATCGCGCAGGCTGGCAATCAGCTCATCAGCCTTGGTCTTGGCGGCAGCACTGGCGTGCTCCTTGGCCAATTGCGCACGGATCGGGCCAGACACGCTTTCCAGCGGCAATTGCGCAGGCTTGAGATGTTCCTTGGCACGCAACACGATCACGGTTTCCGGATCGAGCTCGATGGCGGTGCTGTTGGCACCCTCTTCCAGCACTTCCTGGCTGAACGCCGCGGTGATCACGGCACGGTTGGCCGCAATGCCCTCGCCACCTTCACGGCCGAACGGCTTGGAGGTGTGAACGGTCAGTTTCAGATCCTGTGCCGGTTGGGCCAGATCGGAAGCTTCGAACGAGGCGTCTTCCAATTGCTTGGTCGCTTCGACGAAACGCTGCTCGACCTGTTGAGCCTTCAATTCGCGGGTCAGCTTGTCTTTCAGGCTGGCGAGCGTCGGCACTTCAGGCGCTTCCACACCCAACAGCTTGATCAGGTGGAAACCGAAGTCGGTGCGAACCGGCTCGGAGACCTGATCCTTGGCCAACGAATACAGGGATTTTTCGAACGCTGGATCATAAACGCCAGGACCTGCGTAGCCGAGGTCACCGCCATTGTTGGCCGAACCCGGATCCTGGGAGAACTCCTTGGCCAGGGCTTCGAACTTCTCGCCTTTGGCCAGACGGGCCTGGATATCGTCGATCTTGGCCTTGGCTTGCGCCTCGGTGGTCTTGTCGTTCACTTCGATCAGAATGTGCGCAGCCCGACGTTGCTCGGACAGGTTTGCGATTTCTTTCTGATACGCCGCTTGCAGGTCTTCGTCCTTGACGCTGACCTGATCGAAGAAGGAAGCCTTCTTTAACTCCAGATAATCGATGACCACCTGATCCGGCGTCATGAATTCCTTGGCGTGTTCGTCGTAATAGGCTTTGACTTCGTCGTCGGTCAGTTTCACAGCCGCCGGGTCAGCCTTGATGTTCAGGGTGGCGAAATCGCGGGTCTGTTTTTCCAGACGGGCGAATGCCAGAACCTGTGTATCAGTGACAAAACCGCTACCCGCCAGACCGGCGCGTAGCTGGCCGATCAGCATTTCCTGGGCCAGCATCTGGCGGAACTGCATACGGCTGTAACCGAGTTGACGAATGACCTGGTCGAAACGCTCAGGACTGAACTTGCCGTCCACCTGGAATTCAGGCGTTTGCAGGATGACCTGGTCCAACGCCGCTTCGGAGAAAGCGAATTTCGAGTTTTCTGCGCCTTGCAGCAGCAGCTTGCGATCGATCAGGCCTTTGAGGGCCGATTCGCGCAGCATCTTCTCGTCGAGCAAGGACGCATCGAAATCCTTGCCCAGCTGTTGCATGAGTTGACGGCGTTGCATATCGACCGCCTGGCTCAGCTCGTTCTGGCTGATTTCTTCGCCATTGACCTGCGCCGCCTCGTTTTTGTTCGTCGTGGCCTGAAAAATGGCGTCGAAACCGGTCAAGGCCATCAGTACGACGATGACCCCGATAATGGTCTTGGCAATCCAGCCTTGTGAATTGTCCCTGATATTCTGCAGCATGCGTCCCCCATAAACGGTTGAACTTCAAAATTAGGCAACCGTGGAGCGTGGGTAGAATCCGGATAGAAGAAAGGCGCATCCGAGGATGCGCCTTCTCGTAACTGGCGGAGCGGACCGATGACTCGAACTTGCGAGCCTCGGTGTCTCGGACCGGCGACCTGCCGACTGGACTACCGCTCCGCTGCCAGGTCAGGCATGACCCCGACCCGGATAGGCAAAAACCTGAATCGAACTTAGTTGACAGCTTCTTTCAGTGCTTTACCGGCTTTGAAACCTGGTTTTTTGGCTGCTGCGATTTCCAGCGTCTTACCGGTCTGTGGGTTACGACCAATGCGAGCTGGACGATCAGTTACGGAGAAGGTACCGAAACCAACCAGAACAACAGAGTCGCCAGCCTTGAGAGCGCCAGTGACGGATTCGATTACAGCGTCCAGCGCACGGCCAGCAGCAGCTTTCGGGATATCAGCGGATGCAGCGATAGCATCAATCAGTTCCGACTTGTTCACTCTAAGTCCCCTTATATCTATTTGAGTATGATTCTAAGTTTTTTTGGTGAAAGCAAAAACGAGTGCTGAATGGCCTACAGACACTTAAGAGCCGCTTTATAACAAGGGCTCTAAAAAGCTGTCAAGGAAGCCCCCCAGGCAAATACGTACTAATGCGTGCTAATTCTTTCCTTAGAATCGGACTCGCGCTTTTCATCCTTCGCGACAATCTCCGGAGCCACATCAGGCAAGGGCTCCGGCGCGTATTGCAGCGCAATTTGCAGGACCTCGTCAATCCATTTAACCGGTTTAATCTGGAGATCTTGCTTGATATTGTCAGGAATTTCCTTCAGATCGCGAACATTCTCTTCGGGAATGATCACAGTCTTGATTCCGCCACGGTGAGCAGCGAGCAGTTTTTCTTTCAAACCACCAATCGCCAACACTTGACCACGCAAGGTGATTTCACCGGTCATGGCCACGTCCGCACGCACAGGAATGCTGGTCAATGCCGATACCAGCGCCGTGCACATGCCCACACCGGCGCTAGGGCCGTCTTTCGGCGTCGCCCCTTCCGGCATATGGATGTGGGTGTCGCGCTTCTCGTGGAAGTCCAGGGGAATCCCCAGGCTCTTCGCGCGACTGCGCACCACGGTCAAGGCGGCGGTAATCGATTCGACCATGACGTCACCCAGGGAACCGGTCTTGATCAACTGGCCCTTGCCCGGCACGACGGCGGCTTCGATGGTCAGCAATTCGCCGCCCACCTGAGTCCACGCCAACCCGGTCACCTGACCGATCTGGTCCTGTTGCTCAGCCAGGCCGTAGCGGAACTTACGCACGCCCAGGAAGTGTTCCAGATCCTCAGCGGTGACCTTCACCGAGAAGCGTTTTTCCAGTGCATGCTCTTTGACCGCCTTGCGGCAAACCTTGGCAATCTGGCGCTCCAGGCCACGCACACCGGCTTCGCGGGTGTAGTAGCGAATGATGTCGCGGATCGCTTCCTCGTCGAATTCCAGTTCGCCTTTTTTCAGGCCATTGGCCTGAATCTGCTTGGGCGAAAGGTATTTGACGGCGATGTTGATCTTCTCGTCTTCGGTGTAGCCCGGCAGACGAATCACTTCCATCCGGTCCAGCAGCGCCGGCGGGATGTTCATGGAGTTCGAGGTGCACAGGAACATCACATCGGACAGGTCGTAATCGACCTCCAGATAGTGGTCGTTGAAGTTGTGGTTCTGCTCGGGATCGAGCACTTCAAGCAACGCCGACGCCGGATCGCCACGCATGTCGCTGCCCATTTTGTCGATTTCGTCGAGCAGGAACAGCGGGTTGCGGACGCCCACCTTGGTCATTTTTTGAATCAATCTTCCTGGCATCGAACCGATGTAAGTACGGCGATGACCGCGAATTTCCGCTTCATCACGCACACCGCCAAGGGCCATGCGCACGAATTTGCGGTTGGTGGCGTGAGCGATCGACTCTGCCAGAGAGGTTTTACCCACCCCCGGAGGACCTACCAGGCACAACACCGGACCACGAATCTTCTTCACGCGTTTTTGCACGGCGAGGTATTCGAGAATCCGCTCTTTGACTTCTTCCAGACCATAATGGTCGGCATCAAGAATGTCTTCAGCGCGCGCCAGATCCAGGCGCACCTTGCTCTGAGCCTTCCACGGCACCTGGACCAGCCAGTCGATGTACGAACGCACCACGGTCGCTTCCGCGGACATTGGCGACATTTGCTTGAGCTTGTTCAGTTCGGCCTGGGCCTTGGCAAGCGCGTCTTTTGGCAGGCCGGCGGCATCGATACGCTTTTTCAGCTCTTCGACTTCGTTGTGACCTTCATCGCTGTCGCCGAGCTCTTTCTGAATGGCCTTCATCTGCTCGTTCAGGTAGTACTCGCGCTGACTGCGCTCCATTTGCTTTTTGACGCGACCGCGAATGCGTTTTTCGACTTGCAGCAGATCGATCTCGGCATCAAGCAACGCCAGGACATGCTCGACCCGTGCCGACAAATCGATGATCTCGAGGATTTCCTGCTTCTGCTCGATTTTGAGGGCCATGTGCGCGGCCATGGTGTCGACCAGGCGACCAGGCTCGTCGATGCTGTTGAGCGACGACAGGACCTCGGCGGGGACTTTCTTGCCCAGCTGCACATATTGTTCGAACTGAGACAGCAGGCTGCGAACAAACACTTCCGACTCGCGCTCCGGCGCGTCGACTTCGTCGATCAGCGAGACTTCGGCACGGCAGTGACCGTCCACTTCGCTGAAGCGCTCCACGGCGCCCCGCTGCTCGCCTTCGACCAGAACCTTGACTGTGCCATCAGGCAGCTTCAGCAGCTGCAGAACGGTCGCAATCGTACCCACGCGATAAAGTGCGTCTTCACCAGGGTCGTCGTCAGCAGGGTTTCTCTGGGCCAGCAGAAGGATCTGCTTGTCGCCTGTCATCGCTGCCTCGAGGGCTTCGATGGATTTCTCGCGCCCCACGAACAGCGGGATAACCATGTGCGGATAAACCACGACATCACGCAATGGCAGGAGAGGCAATTCGATGGTTGTCTTCATGATTTCGCCTCTACGGCGGCCATAAGGCCGGAAACAGATGGAAGTAAGCTTGAAACCAAGATGGGGGCAGCCTTGAAAAAAAACAAGCACAAAGAGAGTGTAAAAACCTGCAAAAAGCAAAGGGGCCCGAAGGCCCCTTCTTTGTACCGGCTGCGTGACGCTTAGGCGTCTGGCGCGGCCTTGGCAGCAGGCTCACTGTTTTCGTAGATATACAGTGGCTTGGACTTGCCTTCTATAACGCTTTCGTCGATCACTACTTTACTCACCTCGGACTGCGAGGGGATTTCATACATAGTGTCGAGCAACACACCTTCGAGAATCGAGCGCAGGCCACGAGCACCGGTTTTGCGTTCCAGCGCGCGCTTGGCGACCGATTTCAGCGCGTCGGCCCGGAATTCCAGGTCCACGCCTTCCATCTCGAACAACTTGGCATACTGCTTGGTCAGAGCATTTTTCGGCTCGGTGAGAATCTGCATCAACGCAGCTTCATCAAGCTCGTCCAGCGTCGCAAGGACCGGCAGACGACCGACGAACTCCGGGATCAGACCGAACTTGACCAGATCGTCAGGCTCGACTTCACGCAGGGATTCACCGACTTTCTTGCCTTCTTCCTTGCTGCGAACTTCTGCGTTGAAACCGATGCCGCCCTTGGTGGAACGGTTTTGAATAACCTTTTCCAGACCGGAGAACGCACCACCGCAGATGAACAGGATGTTACGGGTGTCGACCTGAAGGAATTCCTGTTGCGGGTGCTTGCGACCGCCTTGAGGCGGAACGGAAGCGACCGTACCTTCGATCAACTTGAGCAGGGCCTGCTGCACGCCTTCACCGGAAACGTCCCGGGTGATCGACGGGTTGTCGGACTTGCGCGAGATCTTGTCGATCTCATCGATGTAGACAATGCCCATCTGGGCCTTTTCCACGTCGTAATCGCACTTCTGCAACAGCTTCTGAATGATGTTCTCGACATCTTCACCCACGTAACCCGCCTCGGTGAGGGTGGTTGCGTCGGCAATGGTGAACGGAACGTTCAGCAAGCGGGCCAGTGTTTCGGCAAGCAGGGTTTTACCCGAGCCTGTCGGGCCGATCAGCAAGATGTTGCTCTTGCCGAGTTCGACGTCGTCATTCTTTTTGTCACGCTGGTTAAGGCGCTTGTAGTGGTTGTACACCGCTACGGCCAAAACCTTTTTCGCGCGCTCCTGACCAATCACATACTGATCAAGGATGCCGCTGATTTCTTTAGGCGAAGGCAATTTATGCGCGCTGCTCTCGGCCTGGGCTTCCTGCACCTCCTCACGGATGATGTCATTGCACAGGTCGACGCACTCGTCGCAGATAAAGACCGAGGGGCCGGCAATCAATTTGCGTACTTCATGCTGGCTTTTGCCACAGAAGGAGCAATAGAGCAGCTTGCCGTTGTCCTCGCCGTTGCGGGTGTCAGTCATTCGTTCGATCCAAATCCGATAGGCTTGCAACACAAGATGAAGGCTATTGCGGGCTTTTTCAAGCCCGCTGGTGATCAGACCAGCCGACCAAGCCTATTTTGAGCTGCTTATTTTAAGCGGGGCGCTGGGTGATCACTTCATCGATCAAGCCGTACTCACGTGCAGCGTCTGCACTCATGAAATTATCGCGGTTGGTATCGCGCTCGATCTCTTCAAGCGTGCGCCCGCTATGCTTGGCCATTAGCGTGTTGAGACGCTCGCGGATGAAGAGGATTTCCTTGGCATGGATTTCGATGTCCGATGCCTGGCCCTGGAAACCGCCCAGAGGCTGGTGAATCATCACGCGCGAGTTCGGCAGGCAGTAACGCTTGCCAGGGGCACCGGCTGTCAGCAGGAACGCGCCCATGCTGCACGCCTGGCCGATACAGGTGGTCGAGACGTTGGGTTTGATGAACTGCATGGTGTCGTAAATCGACATGCCGGCTGTCACCGAACCGCCCGGGGAGTTGATATAGAGATGGATGTCCTTGTCCGGGTTTTCCGCTTCAAGGAACAGCAATTGCGCACAGATCAGGTTGGCCATGTAGTCCTCTACCGGGCCAACCAGAAAAATCACTCGTTCCTTGAGAAGGCGCGAGTAAATGTCGTAGGCGCGTTCGCCACGAGCGGACTGCTCGACAACCATCGGGACCAGGCCGCCTGCGGCCTGGATATCAGAGTTCTGCTGAATATACGAATTACGGAACATGCTCTGCAGTCACTCCCAAATAGTTATGTCTTGAATACGCATAAGCCAGCTCGAAAGCTGGCTTATGGTGTGTACTTCTTAACGCAGCAACAATCAGTCGGCTTGTGGAGCTTCTACCGGCTTGACCGCTTCTTCGTAAGAGACCGATTTGTCGGTCACGCTAGCTTTCTGCAGAACAGTATCCACAACTTGTTCTTCCAGCACAACCGAACGGACTTCGTTCAGTTGCTGGTCGTTCTTGTAGTACCAGGACACAACCTGCTCAGGCTCTTGGTAGGCCGAAGCCATTTCCTGAATCATTTCACGAACGCGGGCTTCGTCAGGCTTGAGGTCGAATTGCTTGACCACTTCAGCGACGATCAGACCCAGGACAACGCGGCGCTTGGCTTGTTCTTCGAACAGCTCGGCCGGCAGTTGGTCAGGCTTGATATTGCCGCCGAACTGCTGAACAGCCTGCACGCGCAGACGATCAACTTCGTTGGACAGCAGAGCCTTTGGCACTTCGATCGGGTTGGTGGCCAGCAGACCGTCCATTACCTGATTCTTGACCTTGGATTTGATCGCCTGACGCAGTTCACGCTCCATGTTCTTGCGAACTTCGGCGCGGAAGCCTTCCAGACCGGTTTCCTTGATGCCGAATTGAGCGAAGAACTCTTCGGTCAGCTCTGGCAGTTTTGGCTCGGAAACAGTGTTCACGGTCACGGTGAACTCAGCGGTTTTGCCAGCCAGGTCGAGGTTCTGATAGTCCTCTGGGAAAGTCAGGTTCAGAACGCGCTCTTCGCCAGCCTTGGCGCCAACCAGACCGTCTTCGAAACCAGGGATCATGCGGCCGGAACCCAGTACCAGCTGGGTACCTTTGGCGGAACCGCCAGCGAACACTTCACCGTCGACCTTGCCGACGAAATCGATGTTCAGCTGGTCTTCGTTCTGAGCGGCACGATCAGCCACTTCGAAACGGGTGTTCTGCTTGCGCAGGATGTCCAGCATCTTGTCCAGATCAGCATCGGACACGTCAGCGCTCAGGCGCTCTACGGTGATACCTTCGAAACCGGCGACGGTGAACTCAGGGAACACTTCGAATACAGCAACGTATTCCAGGTCCTTGCCTGCTTCCAGCGATTTAGGCTCGATCGAAGGCGAACCAGCCGGGTTCAGCTTCTGCTCAACGACTGCTTCGTAGAAAGAGGACTGGATGACGTCGCCCACGGCTTCCTGACGCGCTTCAGCACCGAAGCGGCGCTTGATTTCGCTCATTGGCACTTTGCCTGGACGGAAGCCTGCGATCTTGGCCTTTTGGGCAGTCTGCTGCAGACGCTTGTTGACCTGAGTCTCGATGCGCTCAGCCGGCACGGTGATGCTCATGCGGCGCTCAAGAGCAGAAGTATTTTCAACAGAAACTTGCATGGATATTCCTCGTTGCACAGACGTTAGCCGGCCGTTTCCGACCCCAGAATCAAGGGCATGCATTCTAGTGGGTCAAACTCAAGAAGTCACCCTACTGAAAACGGGTAAAAACGCAGCAGGCAATTTATAGGTGCGAATGCACGGATGCACCTCGCCCCGGTGGCAAATACAGCCAATAACGCCAAGGCTCTGCGCCAACCCTTCTATATATAGAAGAGGTTGCCGATCATCTCCCTGACAGACGACCTTGCAAGCAAGGCCGGCGGGGAGCGCGGTATCATCGAGAAACATAAATACGACGAAACGCCCTGCCCCTGCGACCCGGTACTGCAGCCGCTGGATACTCAAATCCCTGAAACAAAAAAGGCGCCAGACTGTTAAATCTGGCGCCTTTCGAAATATGGGGTGGACGATGGGGATCGAACCCACGACAACGGGAGTCACAATCCCGTGCTCTACCAACTGAGCTACGCCCACCATATCGCGCTACTTGTGCCAAAGCTGCCTAATGGCGCACCCGGCAGGACTCGAACCTGCGACCATCCGCTTAGAAGGCGGATGCTCTATCCAGCTGAGCTACGGGCGCCTTATTAATCTGTACTCTTGGAGGACTACAAACTAAATGCTTTCCAGCCTCGCAGAACCGTAATTCCACTTGACCTTCTTAACCAGTGCTAGGCTGTGCCCGACAAGTGCGACGAATAGTATAGAGCCCCCCGAAGGTCGTCAAATCCTTTTTAAAAAAAATTCATTTAATTAAAGGAGTTAGGGGAATTTGCAGACCAAGCGCCTTTGCCCTCACCGCATGACATGCGAGAATGCGCTCTCTTTTTTTCCCCTCTCGATGGTTAATCACGCGCAATGACTGCACAACTAATCGACGGCAAATCGATCGCCGCCAGCCTGCGCCAGCAGATCGCCCAACGCGTCACCGAGCGTCGTCAGCAAGGCCTGCGCACGCCGGGCCTCGCGGTGATCCTGGTCGGCAGCGATCCTGCCTCTCAGGTTTATGTCTCGCACAAGCGTAAAGACTGTGAAGAGGTCGGCTTCCTTTCCCAAGCTTATGACCTGCCTTCCGAAACCACTCAAGAAGCGCTGACCGATCTGATCGATCGCCTCAATGACGACCCGGCGATTGACGGCGTCCTGCTGCAGCTTCCTCTTCCCGAGCACCTGGATGCGTCCAGACTGCTGGAGCGCATTCGCCCGGACAAAGACGTCGACGGCTTCCATCCTTACAACGTCGGTCGTCTGGCCCAACGCATTCCGCTGCTGCGCCCGTGCACCCCCAAAGGCATCATGACGCTGCTGGAAAGCACCGGTGCCGATCTGTACGGGATGAACGCCGTGGTGGTCGGTGCTTCCAATATCGTTGGCCGCCCGATGGCGATGGAACTGTTGCTGGCCGGTTGCACCGTAACCGTCACTCACCGTTTCACCAAGGATCTGGCCGGCCACGTCGGCCGTGCCGACTTGGTCGTAGTGGCCGCCGGCAAGCCTGGCCTGGTCAAGGGTGAATGGATCAAGGAAGGCGCGATCGTGATCGACGTCGGTATCAACCGTCAGGACGATGGCAAACTGGTCGGTGACGTGATCTACGAAACCGCCCTGCCCCGCGCCGGCTGGATCACTCCGGTGCCGGGCGGCGTCGGTCCGATGACCCGCGCCTGCCTGCTGGAAAACACGCTGTACGCAGCCGAAACCCTGCACAGCTGAGATCTTTTGCAGAGGTAGCCAGCGACTCAAGGAACCCCGCCCATGGCGGGGTTCTTTTTTGCCCGGGGAACAGGATTGACCATCCGCCGGAAAGTGACTTTTTTTTCATGTTTACAGGCACTTTCCCCCCTCCCCCGAACAACCATCGACAGTTATTCAGCCATACTCCAGAATGTCGCGCTTTTTAAGAATTAGCCCGTTACATAACGGTGTATCAACACTTTATGAGTCTGCCAGCGTGAAAATCCGTCTATCCATCCTGAGCCTATTTTTTGCAGTTACAGGGACTTTCATCACGCCAATTGCCAGCGCTGGCGAAACCACCGCAGCGCCTCGAGACACCTCGCAACTCAAGCTCGCTTCCGGCAGCACCTTGTTGCTGGACATGCAGACCAACAAAGTCATCTATGCCAACAATCCCGACGTGGTTGTTCCCATCGCATCCGTCAGCAAACTGATGACGGGCCTGGTCGTGGTTGAAGCCAGGCAGAACATGGACGAATACATCAACATCAACATCAGTGACACCCCGGAAATGAAAGGCGTGTTCTCCCGGGTAAAACTGAAGAGCGAACTGCCACGCCGGGAAATGCTGCTGATCGCGCTGATGTCGTCTGAAAACCGCGCCGCCGCGAGCCTGGCCCACCACTACCCGGGTGGATACGCCGCCTTCATCGCCGCGATGAATGCCAAGGCCAAGGCCCTGGGCATGACCAACACCCATTTTGTCGAACCCACCGGTCTCTCGCCGCGCAACGTATCCACCGCTCGCGACCTGAGCAAACTGTTGATTGCCGCGCACAAATACCCGCTGCTGACAGAGTTGAGCACGACCAAGGAAAAAACCGTCACATTCCGCAAGCCCAAATACAGCCTGGGCTTTCGCAACACCGACCATTTGGTCCGCAAGCCAGACTGGGACATCCAGCTGACGAAAACCGGTTTCACCAACGAAGCAGGCCACTGCCTGGTGCTGGTGACCCGGATGAGTAACCGCCCGGTTGTCCTGGTACTCCTTGATGCTTATGGCAAGTACACACACTTTGCCGATGCCGCGCGTATCCGCAATTGGGTCGAAACCGGCAAAAGCGCCAACGTCGCGTCTGCGGCCTTGCAGTACAAATCGGACAAGAACCTCAAGCATCGCCAGAGCGGCGTGGTTGAAGCTTCGAAGTAACCTCACGGCAACCGCATGAAAAAAAGCCCCGAACATTCGGGGCTTTTTTTCGTCAGCGATCAATCGTTGGGTAACGGCATCTGGTCATCATCCGGAATGCCATCCCCCTTGCTGGGATCTCGCCAGCCCTGCGGATGTTCCGTCGGTACCACCGTCGGGCGGGCCAGCGGATCTCGCAACGGACTGTCCGGATCCAACACCGGATCGACACTTTCTTCGGGCGTGGTCGGAACGTTTTCCGGACGCTTGTCATTGAAGCTCGAATCGGTAGACATACGCACCTCCATGGGATCTAGGGCTTCAGATCACCGAGCGGATCATAGGGCTTTGCCGGAGTCTTGGGATTGTCACCCGGTTTCACATCCCTCGGCGCCTTGGCCGGTCCGACGGGGTCGACCTGAGGGTCGGCAAGATCCGGGGAATCCGGGTCGAAACCCAACTCATCGCCGGACGAATGTTCGGACGAGTGCGGGCCGGAAGGGGTATTGGAATGTGCCATGGACGCCTCCTGAAAGCGGCCCGAAACATCCGGGCCTTAAGTATCAGATACCTCCAGCGTGCCGCAGTGCCTGACAGATGACGAACGGGCTTATTGCGCGCGCAAGGCCTTTTTGGCCGTCGCTGCCGCCTGCTCCTGGCCGGCCTGAGCAAGATCGTTCGCCGCCTTGAGCCAGCGCTGCTGATCGACTTCGGCGGGAATCTGCGTCGGCGCCTGAATCAACACCGCCCAACCACCGGCGTCTTTGAAAGCCGATTCGAACGAGCCGAAGCTCATCAGCAACCGCTGATCCATCCCAGCACGCAACAGCACGGTCTGTTTCTGGCGGTTATACCCGGACAAGATGGCATAACGCGGCTCGGCCCAGAGTGCAGAACCCTCGGTAAAGCGCACCATCACCGGATAACCGGCCGCCACCTGGGTCAACAAGGCCGGCAGATTGCTGTCCAGCGGATAGACCATCATCCCGTACTCACGGGCCAGGCTCTGCATGTTTTGCTGCAACTGGGCCTCGGCGCCCGGCAAGTGCAACGGTTTATCAAGCAAGCCCGGGGTAATCACGATGCCTTGCTGGGACAACAGGCTCGCCAGCACTTGCGGGCCGCTCTGATTGGCCACGCCGCGATAGAACCGGCCGCTGAGTTCGACACGCTCCGGCAGACGCTTGATCTGCGGCGCTACGCTGCCGGCGCAGCCGGCCAGCCCCGCGACGCATCCGACGATTACCGCCGCCGATAGAATTCGAGAAATTACCCGCACCATCATCACTCTCTTGATCAGACGCCAGGCAATCCGCTTCCCGGCTTGGCCGTCGATCATAGGACGCCACGCGGCGGCGGTATAGCCTTAACCGGTAGTTGACCAGGTTCGATAGAGCGAACTGGTTGGTCCCAGTCGACCTTCGGTCAATAGCCTGCAACACACCAGCGGCTAGACTGTCACTTGCAAAGCGTGTGCGCCCGCTGCAGGGCAAAGAGGAGGCATCGATGAGCCTGACAATGACAATCGTGATGTTGATCTCCGGCTGGCTGGCCGTCGCCGCCGCCATGTTATGGGGGGTTCTGCGCATTACCCGTCGCCACCATCACCACCCTGCCCGGCCGGCACCCTTGGTGAAATCCGACAAAGCCGCCACGCGTCACGCCTCCGCCCACTGATCGACATTTTCCAGCGCACATAAAAAAACGGTCACCTGGACTCTTGCGAGTTCAGGTGGCCGTTTCGTTCAGCGCCAGTTATGCGTCAGCGGTTACACGCTTGTGCTTCGCCCGACGGGACATCATGTTCAACACCTCGATCGCAGCCGAGAACGCCATGGCAGCGTAGACGTAACCTTTCGGTACGTGGGCGCCGAAGCCTTCAGCGATCAGCGTCATGCCGATCATGATCAGGAAGCCCAGGGCCAGCATCACCACCGTCGGGTTGTCGTTGATGAACTTGGCCAGCGGGTCAGCCGCCAGCAACATCACCAGTACCGACACCACCACCGCAATGATCATGATCGGAAGATGCTCGGTCATGCCGACAGCGGTAATGATGCTGTCGATGGAGAAGACCATGTCCAGCATCAGGATCTGGCCGATCGCCGCGGCAAAGCCCAGAGTCACGGTAGAAGTCGCCGACTTCGGATCTTCCGGTGCCGGGTCCATGCTGTGATGGATTTCGGTGGTGGCTTTCCACAACAGGAACAGGCCGCCCGCGATCAGGATCATGTCTTTCCAGGAGAACGCGTGGCCGAAGAGGTCGATCACAGGCTCGGTCAACTGGACGATGAACGCGATGGTGCTCAACAGGCCGAGTCGCAGGATCAGTGCCATGCCGATACCGATGCGCCGCGCCTTCTGCCGGTGCTGCTCGGGCAGTTTGTTGGTCAGGATCGAGATGAAGATCAGGTTATCGATGCCGAGCACGATCTCCATCACTACCAGGGTGGCCAGGGCAACCCAGGCGGTGGGGCTGGCGGCTAGTTGTAAAAGGTATTCCATGGGTCAGTCCTGACTCGCTGTAAGACGGTTTAGATTTCCTGGGAGGAAGATTCGGATTTATCCGCGTCTTTTTCCGATGATTCTTTCTTGCTGATCAACCCGCCCGTGGCTTCGCTGAGCGCCTGCTCAGCAGCTTTGTGGGTGTCGTCGATGGCTTGCTTGGCACTTTCGGCAGCCTTGCCCATCAGTTGCTGAGCGCTTTTTTCGGCCTGATCACAACCGGCCAGTACCAGCACAGACGCAATCAGCAGAGCCGTGGTTTTAAGCTTCATGATGTTTTCCTCGATAGAACAAACGGGACCGTTACGATGGCCCGTTGATAGCGACGCATTCTAGGGAGATGAACACTTCAGGAAAATTCGTATTTTCAGCGGTTATACTTCGACTTTTACGAACTGTAGATGATCATGCTCAACTATCGACAACTGCATTACTTCTGGGTAGTCGCCAAAACCGGCAGCATTGTCCGCGCCTGCGAGCAGCTGAACCTGACGCCCCAGACGATCAGCGGGCAGATATCGCTGCTCGAACAAACCTACGGCATCGAGCTGTTTCGCCGGGTCGGCCGGCAACTTGAACTCACCGAAGCCGGCCGCCAGACCCTGCCCTACGCCGAGCAGATGTTCCAGCTGGGCGGCGAACTGGAATTGATGCTGCGGGCACAACCCAATGAACAGCAGATTCTGTTTCGGGTCGGCGTGGCCGACGTGGTGCCCAAATCCATCGTCTATCGGCTGATCGCACCGACCATGGAACTGAGCGAGCCGCTGCGCATCACTTGCCGCGAAGACAAGCTTGAACGTTTGTTGGCCGATCTGGCGATCCAGCGCCTGGACCTGGTGATTTCCGACAGCCCAATGCCCTCGCACCTGGACATCAAGGGCTACAGCCAGAAACTCGGTGAATGCGGGATCAGTTTCTTCGCCACCGCCGAATTGGCGACGCGCTACGGTCAGGACTTTCCCCGCAGCCTGCACGGCGCTCCCCTGCTGATTCCCGGGCCTGAAACCGTGGTGCGCAGCCGCTTGCAACGCTGGTTCGCCGAGCAGCAGATCCAGCCGCAGATTGTCGGCGAATTCGATGACAGCGCATTGATGCAGGCTTTCGGTCAATCCGGCAGCGGGATTTTCATTGGCCCGAGCGTGATTGCCGATGAAGTGAAACGCCAACTTGGCGTAGAGGTGATTGGCCAGACAGACGCGGTGAGCGAGTCGTTCTACGCCATTTCGGTGGAACGCAAGGTCAAGCACCCTGGCATTGTCGCCATTACCGAAGGTGCCCGACGCGAGTTGTTTACCGAATTGTGACGCCTCAGACGCAGACTTCGCGGGGCTTGAAGGTCATCAGCGCGATGGCCAACAGGATCGAGGCCAGGATAAAGCCGGCCGCGGCGAAACCAAGGCCTTGCAGGCCGACACTGTCGATCACGCGCCCGCCGATCATGGCGCCCAGGCCGATCCCCAGGTTGCCCCCGGCGATGTTCAGCGACGCCGCAAATGCCGGCGCTTCAGGCGCAGCCTTCATCAGGCGCACGTGACTGACCAGGAACAACGCAGCCTGGGTCACACCCCAGATGCCCATTGCCGCCGCCAGTCCGAGGGGCGAATGAATGTTCGGCACCAGCGCCACCAGGCCGGCAATCATGAAGGCGCAGAACATCATCGAGGCTAGCAGCGGATGGCGATCCACCGCGCGACCACCCAACGAGTTGCCGATCAGCCCGACCGCGCCGAAACCCATCAGGCACCAGCCGACCACCGCGCCGTTGAATCCGGCCAGGCGTTCAAGGATGTCCGCCAGGTAGGTGTAGGCGGTGAACATGCCGCTGAACACCACGATCGACAGCAGCACATGCCCGACCATCAAGGGGCTGCGCAGGATCTTGAACTGTGAGAGGAAGCTGACTTGATGCTGATGCAGGCTGGTTTTCGGCAGGTAGATAAACAGCAGCAACGCCTTGGCAAAAGCGATCAACGCCAGAAGGGTGAAAGCACTGCGCCAGCCGAACGCATCGGAAATCAGTGTACCCACCGGAATGCCGAACACCGTGGCGCAAACAATGCCGAAGCCAATCTTGGCCACGGCGCGCCCGGCCTGATCCGGCCCGACGATGTCCACCGCCGTCTCACTGGCCAGTGACCAGAACACCGGCAAGCCCAATGCCGGAATCAACCGGGCAAGGGCCATCACCCAGATGTTCGGCGCCAGCGCCGCGAGGATGTTGGCCAGGCCAATCATGATCAGCACCGAGATAAACAGCTTGCGCCGCTCGAAGCGGGCGAAATATGCCGTGAGGAACGGCCCGAACGCGGCGACGGTAAAGGCAAACAGGGTCACCAGCAAACCCGCTTGCGGGATGCTGACGTCAAGGTCGCGGGCAATGGCCGGCAACAGGCCGACGATGATGAATTCCGTGGTCAGCACCGTAAAACCGGCGGCTGACAACAGAAGAATGGGCAACAACATGCAGAACTCCAGAAAACGACGACACCAGCGATAGCCCGAAGGCCCACTGGCAAAGATGAAAATGAGGATGGCGAAGCTTAACAGAGTGTTTCCGCACACGGTTGCATGAACCTGCACATTGCGCCGCACATTTGGGTGGCAGATCGTCACAGGGCTGAAGGATCGGGCCCCCGCTGTGATAAAGTCCGCGCCCTTGTGGCGAGGGAGCTTGCTCCCGCTGGCCTGCACAGCAGGCCCATTTGTCGGTGCCGTTTCGCTGCCCGGCGGGAGCAAGCTCCCTCGCCACCGGAATCAGCGCCGGCATTAGCCCCGTGTTCCCTCTTTCGGTTTCCCGCCTGCGGCCTGCCCTGTTTCTTGCTGCAAACCTGCGGAACCATGCATTTATAAAAAACCAGAGATGCCGTTCATGACCGCTTCATCCCCTTCGCTATTGCAACGCCTGAAACGCACCAGCCTGGTCACACAAATCATCATTGGCTTGATCGCCGGGATTGGCCTGGCCCTGATTGCGCCTGAAGCGGCGAAGTCCACCGCCTTCATTGGCAAAGTCTTCGTGTCCGCCCTGAAGGCGGTCGCGCCGATTCTGGTGTTCGTGCTGGTCATGGCGTCGATCGCCAACCACAAGCACGGCCAGGAAACCCACATCCGGCCGATCCTGTTTCTGTATCTGCTGGGCACGTTCGCTGCCGCCGTGGTCGCGGTGGTTGCCAGCATGATGTTCCCATCGAGCCTGGTCCTCTCGACCCAAGACGTAGCCGTCACCGCACCAGGTGGCATCAGCGAAGTGCTGCAAAGCCTGTTGCTCAGCGTGGTCGACAACCCGGTCAGCGCACTGATGAACGCCAATTTTATCGGCATTCTGGCCTGGGCCATCGGCATGGGCGTCGCCATTCGCCATGCCGGTGACACCACGCGCGAGGTGCTGGGTGACTTGTCCAACGGCGTGACGGTGATTGTGCGTCTGGTGATCAGCTTTGCGCCGCTGGGGATTTTCGGCCTCGTGGCCTCGACCCTCGCCACGTCCGGCTTCGGCGCCTTGATCGGTTATGCGCAACTGCTCGCCGTGTTGCTGGGCTGCATGCTGTTCGTGGCCCTGGTGATGAACCCGGTCATCGTGTTCTGGAAACTGCGCCGCAACCCGTATCCACTGGTGTTGATGTGCTTGCGGGAAAGCGGTATCACCGCGTTTTTCACCCGCAGTTCGGCGGCGAACATTCCGGTCAACCTTGAGTTGAGCAAACGTCTGGGCCTGCACGAAGACACTTACTCGGTGTCGATCCCGCTCGGCGCCACCATCAACATGGCCGGAGCGGCTATCACCATCACCGTGCTGACGTTGGCGGCGGTGCACACGCTGGGCATTGCCGTGGACATTCCAACGGCCATTCTGCTGAGCGTCGTCGCAGCCATTTGCGCCTGTGGTGCCTCGGGCGTGGCCGGTGGTTCGCTGCTGCTGATCCCGCTGGCGTGCAGCCTGTTCGGCATCCCGAGCGAAATCGCCATGCAGGTGGTGGCGGTCGGTTTCATCATCGGTGTGCTGCAGGATTCGGCGGAGACCGCGTTGAATTCTTCGACCGATGTACTGTTCACGGCGGCGGCTTGCCTGGGTGAAGAACAAAAGACACAGCGATTGGCGTGACAGCCAACCCTGTAGGAGCGAGCTTGCTCGCGATGATCGACCAGACACCGCGGGCAATCAGACAGCTCGCGTTATCGTTGACGACCATCGCGAGCAAGCTCGCTCCTACAGGAACTCCGGGCGGTTTAGAACGCGCCCATGTAATCGCGCTTGCCCACTTCCACGCCGTTATGACGCAACAGTGCGTAAGCCGTGGTGACGTGGAAGAAGAACTGCGGCAAGCCGTAGGTCAGCAAGTAAGCCTGGCCGGAGAAGCGCTTCTCTTTAGGCGTGCCCGGACGGGTCACGATTTCGATGCCTTCCTTGCCGTTGATCTGCTCCGGTTTGATCTCGCCGATGAACGCCAGCACCTTGGCGATCAGCGCTTGCAGTTCGGCGAAGGTGGTTTCGGTGTCGTCGTATTTCGGCAATTCGATCTCGGCCAGACGCGCGGATACACCTTTGCTGAAATCAACCGCGATCTGCACCTGGCGCACCAACGGGAACATATCCGGGTACAGGCGAGTTTGCAGGAAGGCGTTCGGATCGATGTTCTTGGCGGCGGCATGGGCCTCGGCCTTTTTCAGCACGTCGCTCAGGGCGTTGAGCATTTGCTGGAAAACAGGAACGGAAGCGTCGTACAGGGAAATGGTCATGGCAGTCTCATGTGATGACAGGAGGGAAACGTCGGCCGATTATAGCCATGCCCGCCCCTCCTGCGGCTTGTCTTTTATCCTGCAAGGATTAGGCTAGGCGGCTTCGATGGCATGCTTCGACTGCATAGGGAAAAGCGCGATGAGCACTGAACAACAACAACAGACCTTCGACGAACCGCGCCTCAACAGCACGGAAATCCGCATTCTGGGTTCGTTGATCGAGAAACAGGCCACCAGCCCGGAAACCTATCCGCTGACCCTCAATGCGCTGGTAATTGCCTGCAATCAGAAAACCAGTCGCGAACCGGTGATGAACCTGACCCAGGGTCAGGTCGGCCAGAGCCTGCGCGCGCTTGAAGGACGCGGCTTCACCAAACTGGTGATGGGCAGCCGCGCCGATCGCTGGGAGCATAAGGTCGACAAGGCCCTGGAGCTGGTGCCGGCGCAGGTGATTCTGATGGGGTTGCTGTACCTGCGCGGCCCGCAAACCGTCAATGAACTGCTGACCCGCAGCGGGCGCATGCATGATTTCGAAGACAGCGAGCAGGTCGTGCATCAGCTTGAACGGTTGATTGCCCGGGGGCTGGCGCTGCTGATTCCACGCCAGGCCGGACAGCGGGAAGACCGCTATATGCATGCCATGGGTGATCCGGCGGATATCGAGGCGATTCTGGCCGCGCGGCAGAACCCGGTTGAGCGCAGTGGCGGCGGTGTTTCGGTCGAGCGGATCGAAGAGCTGGAAGCGCGGATTGCGGCGTTGGAAGAGCGGTTGGCACGGTTGGAATAGCGACACGATCCAACTGTGGGAGCGAGCCTGCTCGCGAAGGCGGAGTATCAGACACCATTAATGTGACTGACAGACCGCTTTCGCGAGCAGGCTCGCTCCCACAGTGGCTTGGAAGTCGCTGTTACTATTCCCCCTCCCAATAATCCACCCCATCCCCCTGCCGGGCCACGGCGACGAATCCCGAGGCATTGCCCTCGGCGTCGACCTTGAAGTCATCCATCACCACATACTTTCCGGAATCCGGGTATTCGCAGATGTCCGGTGATTGCTGGGTGCTGACCGCCAGGTAACGCAGTTCGCCGTTACTGGTATTGATGATCTGATGCGCCCTTTCCGGACCACCCGCCGGGCAGGCAATCACGTCACCGGCGCGGATCGCAAAGCGCTCGGAGCCAAGACGCACCTCCCCTTCCCCGGCCACGACGTAGAACATTTCCTCATTGACCCGGTGGCTGTGAAACGGGCTGCCGCGCATGCCGGGCTCCAGCGCATACAAGCGATAACCGAGCTTCTGTGCGCCCAGTTGCTGACCGATACGCGCAATGCGTTGTTGATAGCGACCGGCGGTTTCTCCGGTCGGGGCAAATTCTTCGGGCAGTGGTTCTAACTCGACCTGATCCAGATTGAGAATCGCGGGGTGCATGGGAACCTCGGTCACGGTGATTGTTGTTGGAGGGCAAGTCTTTGCTTGCTGGCCAGCAGTATAAGCCGAGGAGCACCTGCGAGACCGAGTCGCCGCTTTCGCGAGCAGGCTCGTTCCCACAGGTTATGTGAGCGCCACAAATCCCTGTGGGAGCGAGCCTGCTCGCGAAGCCGTCAGTCAGGTCGGCAAATAACCTGAAGATCACCCCCGCGCAAACGCCACCGCCGCCCGAAACTGCTCCTCCGTCGGCCGCACGCCGGTGTACAACACAAACTGCTCCAGCGCCTGGATCGCAATCACTTCCAGCCCGGTAATCACCTGCTTACCCTCGGCACGTCCCCGCACGATGAGCGGGGTTTCCGAAGGAATCGCCACCACATCGAAGACAATGCCCGCAGCTTTGATGACATCTGCCTCGAACGCCAGTTGACCCGCCTCCGGCCCGCCATCCATGCCGACCGGAGTGACATTGACCAGCATTTGCGGACGCCGCGAGCCCAGCTCGGCTTGCCATGGGTAGTCCAGGGATTCGGCCAGGGCACGGCCGGCGCGCTCGTTCCGGGCCACGATCAAGCCGTTCTTGTAGCCACCGTCGCGCAAGGCACTGGCCACGGCCTTGGCCATGCCGCCGCTGCCGCGCAGGGCAAACGTGGTGTCCTTGGGCACCGCGTGGATGTCCAGCAACTGGGCAATGGCGATGTAATCGGTGTTGTAGGCCTTGAGGTGGCCGTTGGTGTTGACGATGGTGTTGATCGACTGGATGGCAGCGGCCGAGGCGTCCAGCTCATCGACCAGGGCTATGCAGGCTTCCTTGAATGGCATGGACACGCCGCAGCCGCGAATACCCAAGGCGCGAATGCCGCCCACCGCCCCCGGCAAGTCCTGACTGCTGAACGCCTTGTAATAAAAATTCAACCCCAATTGCTCATACAGATGATTGTGAAATCGCAGGCCAAAGTTCCCGGGGCGCCCGGAGAGGGACATGCACAGCTGGGTGTCTTTGTTCGGGTTCATCTGCATGCGGATCTCCTTGCAATACACTTTCGGATGGACGGAAACAGCCGGCCGACCTGTTCTGTTCGATCATGATTCCATGCCTGCACACGGCCTCGTTCGACCGTCAGCAAGCCGGTACAGACCTTACACAAAATTTACCCAACGGCTGTGCTGATTCTCAAAAAAAAGCTGTCTTAGAAGTATCCCCGCGACAATCCTTGGGCCTATTGCAGACACAAGCGCCGGGGGCGATGAACCGAGGAACTATCATGATCCGTAAAATCCCCACAGTTGCCTTGCTGATTGGTGCTCTGGCTATCACAGGGCAAGCGCAAGCCCATGGTGGTGGCAATGACGCGGCGGTATTCGGGGCGATTGTGGGTACGGCCATCGTCGGCTCCGCCCTGATCAACGCCAACCGGCCGGTGTATGTCGCGCCACAACCGGTCTATGCCCCACCCCCTCCGGTTTACTACGCACCGCCTCCTCCGGTTTATTACCAGCCGGCGCCGGTGTACGTGCAACAACCGATCTACTACCGTCCGGCACCGGTCTACTATGGACCACCCCGTGGTTATTACGGCCCGCCACGCGGCTACTACGGCCCTCCCCGCGGCTATGGCCGCTGGTGACAGACGCATCATGGCCCCGCCTTTGTAGGAGCGAGCTTGCTCGCGATGGTCCCGAGAGCGCCGCGCACACCCGCTATGCACGCGTTATCGTTCACATCCATCGCGAGCAGAGCTCGCTCCTACAGATGTCAGCCGTTCGTCGGCCCGCGTCTGGATAAATCTCGTCAGTGTCGTTATCGGGACAGCATCGGCTGTTCAAGCGGGCAAGATTGACTCGCCCCTGCCATTGGGGAAACAGTCATATTTATGTCATGTCAGCACCGCAAGCTTGAACCTGTCCGCCAACAACAGGTTGATAACAACAAGGACGCCCTCATGCCCACGCAGAACCCGCACCGCATTGTCGGTCTATGCACCTCCAGCAAGGTGTACAACGCCCTGACCGAACTCAAGCACCTGGAAGGTCATCGCAGCGCCAAGTTTCTCTCGCTGCTGACGCAAAACCTGGTGCGCAAAGGTCTGCTCAACGAGCAGGAAGTGGTCCATATGCTCGATCAGGTGGTCGACTGAGCGACAGACGGC
This sequence comes from Pseudomonas sp. SDO5532_S415, assembly GCF_054071155.1. Taxonomy (NCBI): domain Bacteria; kingdom Pseudomonadati; phylum Pseudomonadota; class Gammaproteobacteria; order Pseudomonadales; family Pseudomonadaceae; genus Pseudomonas; species Pseudomonas sp. SDO5532_S415. Next base: position 28,105 of record NZ_JBSVWS010000033.1, read on the forward strand.
CAGTTGGCCTCAACGACATCAATGACCACTATCGAAAACGGTGATTGTCGGAAAAATCGGCCGCCCCGTAAGGTAGCTCCATAGATTGATGGAGGTACTTATGATGTCTCAGGTTCAGATCATGTCCGTTATCGGCAGCGCCGTCCCCGCATCCCTCAGGGAATCGGGCCTGCTTGCCTGCTGGTATCTGGTACTGGACGGCGAACCGATCAGCGGCCCGCTCACTTCACTACCCGCCGCCCAGGCGATGTCGCAGCGCGTCAGCGCGGGCCAGACAGGCAAACTCAACGCCTAAGGCAGCTGAACCCGCGGTCTGGTTTCAAGGAAAATGTCCCAGCTCGACATGAACAACGCGGCAATCAATGGTCCGATGACAAATCCGTTGAGCCCGAAAACCGCCAGGCCGCCGAGGGTCGAGATCAGGATCAGGTAGTCCGGCATCTTCGTATCCTTGCCCACCAGTATCGGGCGCAGCACGTTATCCACCAGCCCGATCACGAACACCCCGAACAGCCCCAGCACCACCCCCTGCCAGATCGCCCCCGTAAACAGGAAAAATGCCGCCACGGGCGCCCAGACAATCCCTGCGCCCACCGCCGGCAACAGCGACAAAAATGCCATCAACACCGCCCAGAGCAATACGCTCGGGATGTCCAGAAACCAGAAAATCAAACCGCCCAATGCGCCCTGCGTGATCGCCACCAGCAGGTTGCCTTTTACCGTGGCCCTGACCACGCGATTGAACTTGAGCTGCAAACGACGCTTCTGCTGTTCTTCCAGCGGCACCGCCGCGCGCACCTGGCGTGCGAGTTCCGCGCCGTCGCGCAGAAAAAAGAACAACAGGTAGAGCATGATGAAAAAACTGATGATGAACTCGAAGGTTCCCTGGCCGAAACTGAAAGCCTGGCTCGCCAACACTTGCCCCCCTGCCACCGCGCTCTTGATGATTTTCTCCCGCATCCCCTCCAACCCACCCAGGCCGAAGCGATCCATCAAATGCTGGAAGTACGGCGGCAGACTGTGCTTGAACTGCGCCACATAACCGGCGATGTCCAGCTCGCCGCTTTCAATGCTTTTGTAAACCGCTGCGCCCTCCTGAACCAGAAAGAAACTGAGGACAATCACCGGCAGAATCGCAATCACCAGACAGATGCTCAGGGTGAGCAATGACGTGATGTTGCGTTCCCAGGCGAATTTCAATTGCAGTCGACGCTGCAGGGGCGCAAAGAGGATGCCGAGGATCACCGCCCAGAACACCGCGCCGTAAAACGGCAGCAGAATCCAGACAAAAGCGATGCTCACCACACCCAGCAGAACCGTCAGGGATTTGTCTTGCAGTTTTTCTTCGTTCATGTCCGATCCATGCCAGTGCGCCGGGACGCAGAATTGCGTCCTGATGCTTAGGCCGCCACGGCTCGCGCGAGTGCCATCCGTTTGTTCATCAAGCATAGATCCAGATCAATAAACCCTCGGGACAAGGTGTTTACCCTCGACGACTTTTGCGATCGACCCGCCATGAAGCTCATTGCCCCCGAACTGCTCGCCCCTGCCGGCACCCTGAAAAACATGCGCTATGCCTTCGCCTACGGTGCCGATGCCGTGTACGCCGGCCAACCGCGCTACAGCTTGCGAGTGCGCAACAACGAATTCGACCATGCCACCCTGGCTCTTGGCATTGACGAGGCACAGGCTCAGGGCAAGCGCTTTTATGTGGTGGTGAACATCGCGCCGCACAACGCCAAGCTCAAGACCTTCCTCAAAGACCTGGCGCCCGTCATCGCCATGGCGCCCGATGCCCTGATCATGTCCGACCCCGGCCTGATCATGCTGGTGCGTCGACACTACCCGCAGATGCCGATTCACCTCTCGGTGCAAGCCAACACGGTGAACTGGGCGAGCGTCGAGTTCTGGCAGCAGCAGGGTTTGAGCCGGATCATCCTGTCGCGGGAACTGTCCCTGGAAGAAATTGGCGAAATCCGCCAACAAGTCCCGGCGATGGAGCTGGAGGTGTTCGTCCATGGCGCGCTGTGCATGGCCTACTCCGGCCGCTGCCTGTTGTCGGGCTACATCAACAAGCGCGATGCCAATCAGGGCAGTTGCACCAATGCCTGCCGCTGGAAGTATTCGGCGCAGGAAGCCACGGAAAATCAGCTCGGCGAAATCGTCCAGCACTGCCAGCCGGAACCGACCCTGGGTCTCGGCGCGCCCACCGAGCAAGTTTTCCTGTTGCAAGAAGCCAATCGTCCGGGCGAACTGATGCCGGCCTTCGAAGACGAGCACGGTACCTACATCATGAACGCCAAGGACCTGCGCGCCGTGCAGCATGTCGAGCGCCTGACCCGGATGGGCGTGCACTCCTTGAAAATCGAGGGGCGGACCAAATCACACTTTTATTGCGCACGAACCACGCAGGTCTATCGCCGTGCGATCGATGACGCAGTGGCCGGCCGCGCGTTTGACCGCAGCCTCATGACCGACCTGGAATCCCTCGCCCAGCGCGGCTACACCGAAGGCTTCCTGCGGCGGCATGTGCATGACGAGTACCAGAACTACCAGAACGGCAGCTCGGTATCGGAACGGCAACAGTTTGTCGGCGAACTGACCGGCGAACGGCGGGAACGGTTGGCCGAGGTGAAGGTGAAAAACCGCTTCGCCCTGGGCGATCACATGGAACTGATGACGCCTAAAGGCAACTTCCACTTCGATCTGCATCAACTGCAAAACGCCAAAGGTGAGCCCATCGACGTGGCGCCGGGGGATGGGCATACGGTGTATCTGCCGATTCCGGATGCGGTGGATCTGCGGTTTGGGTTGTTGATGCGGGATGTGAACGCAACTTAACAATCCCTGTGGGAGCGAGCCTGCTCGCGAAGCCTGACTTCCAGCCAACATCATTGTTGAATGTTAAATCGCTTTCGCGAGCAGGCTCGCTCCCACAGAAAAAAGCTACGCGAACTCCTCACGCAACATCGCCACAAAAGCTTCCCGCGCCGGGTGCACCCCGGCGTTTTCATGCCAGTAGAACAGGTTGTCGATAGCGGTCAGCTCAGGGAATTCGTACCCCACGCAACCCGCGCCCCTGGCGTACTGATCGAACACGCCCTTGGGCACCAGCGCCACCCCCGCCCCGGCGCTGACGCAGCCGACAATCGCGCCGTAACTGGCCAGGCTGACAATCGGCAGTGCCTGCCCCTGGCGTAACAGCCAATGCTCCAGCGCCGCCCGATACGGACACCCCTGGGGCCACATGAACACGGTCTTGTCGTGCAAATCCGCCATATCGCGCACCGGCCCGAGTGATGTCGAGGCAATCAGCAGCAGGTCTTCGCGGTACATCGGCGTGCGCTTGAGGTGCGAGCGTTCGACATCCACCGCAACGATGGCGCCGTCGAGGCGATGGCTCAGGGTGTCATCCAGCAACTGGCCCCAGGTACCGGTGGTCAACTCCAGCGCCACCGCCGGGAAACGCTTATGGAATTTCGCCAGCAAGCGCGGCAAGCGACCGGTGGCCGAAGACTCGATGGCGCCGATGCGCAACGGCCCGGACGGTTCGGCTGACGGGTCCACCGCGCGTTTGGCTTCCGCAGTCAGGGCCAGAATTTTCGAGGCATAGGCCAGAAAAGTCTGCCCCGACGGGCTGATGCGCAGCCCGCGACCCTCACGCAGAAACAGCGCGACGCCCAACTCCGCTTCCAGCGCCTTGATGCGCGCCGTGATGTTCGAAGGCACGCAATGCAGCAACTCGGCGGCACGGGCGATGCTGCCCACCTCGGCCACGGTCTTGAACATTCGAATCTGGGCCAGCTCCATATACATCACTCAAAGTGAATGGTTTACGCAGTATAAGTCAGTTGTGGCGAACGATTCGAGTTCTGATACTCAACGCACCTGCCTCTCGGTGCACGACCATGAATCTACTCACGCCCTCCTCCGGTTCTCCCTTGAAAATCATCCTGGCCATGGCCTTCGTGGTGGCCTGCTGGGGTTATTCTCCGACCGGTATCCACATCGGCTTGCAAACCTACGACCCGGTGCACCTGGCGTTGCTGCGCTTTTTGCTGGCATCGCTGTTCATGGCCGTGGTCGCGGTGTTCAGGGGTATTCGTCTGCCGAAACTGCGCGATGTGCCCCTGCTGATGGCGTTGGGTTTCTTTGCGGTAAGCCTGCATCACGTGGCGATCAATTTCGGCCAGCAGGGCGTCAGCGCCGGTGCGTCGAGCGTGCTGGCACAGTCGACGCCCCTGTTCAGTACGTTGCTGGCGCGCTTCGTGTTCAAGGATCGGGTGAGCCTGTGGCGCTGGGGCTGCGTGATCCTGGGATTGATCGGTGTGGTGATTGTGGTGGCAGGCGACCGCGGCCTGGGCAGTATCGATGCCCACGGCTTGTTGATCCTGTTGGCGGCGTTGTCCTGGAGTCTTTACTTCGCCCTGCAAAAGCATCACACCGGGCGTTACGACGGGTTGACGCTGGTGTGCTACACGGTCTGGTCCGGCACGGCGCTGCTGTTGATTTTCTTGCCCGGGCTGGCGGATCAAGTGGCCAACGCCCCCCTGCGCGTGCAGTTTGCGGTCGCTGCCCTGGGGGTTTTCCCGAGTGCCCTGGCGTACCTGGCCTGGGCTTATGTGCTGGCGCATGTGGACCTGAGCCGGGCGACGATGACGTTGTATCTGGTGCCGCCGACGGCGATGGCGATGGCGTCCGTGGGGCTGGGTGAACGACCGACCTTGATGGTGGCGGTGGGTGCGGTGGTGGTGTTGATCAGTGTGCTGGCGTTGAATCTGGAACGCAGGCCAGCGGTGCAGGTGGTTCGTGTCTGATCATTGTTTTGTGTTGAGGCATCTGGCCTCTTCGCGGGCAAGCCACGCTCCCACAGGTTTCGAGCCGGATCCAAATTATGTGACCGACACAATCCTGTGAGAGCGGGCTTGCCCGCGAAGAGGCCGACACATTCAACATTGGTGCAGCCTGACACACCGCCATCGCGAGCAAGCTCGCTCCTACAGCGAAAACCGGTCCCGGCTGTTGGTCAGATGCAGCCACATCGCCGCCCGTGCCGCGTCCGGGTCCTGGCGCTTGATGGCGTTGAGGATCGCCTCGTGTTCGAGGTTGGCCAGTTGCCCGAGCTTGCTCAAATCCACTGCGCCGCGCTCCGCCGCATTGACCCGGGTGCGCGGAATCATGGCGCTGCCCAGGTGTTGCATGATCTCGGTGAAGCACAGATTGCCGGTGGCTTCGGCAATCAGCAGATGAAAGCGCCGGTCGGCTTCGACGCAACTGTCGTTGTTGGCCAGCAGGCTTTGATAGTCGTCCAGCGCTTGGCGCATCTGCGCCACGTGTTGATCGGTCCGACGGACCGCGGCCAGCGCTGCCGCCTGGGTTTCCAGGCCCATGCGAAGCTCCAGGATGCTGCGTACCCCCAGCGCCGTATCGACATTCAACCGTAGCCCCTGCTCCGGTGCCCGCTCCAGCACAAAGGTGCCGATGCCATGACGGGTCTCCACCAGCCCGGAGGCCTGCAATTTGGAGATCGCCTCGCGCACCACGGTGCGACTCACCCCGTGTTCCTGAACGATCGAGTTCTCCGACGGCAGCTTGTCGCCAGGCGACATCTGCCCGAGCAAGATGCTCTGGGTCAACTTGTCCACCAGGTCGTGGGCCAGATTGTGACTGCGCTTGCGGGCAGGTGCGTCGAGGTTTTCTTGCATGGCGATCATCCAAAGGCAGAGCTATCGGAATCGTAGCACTGCGCTCGTCCGGAATCTCAAGAAAACAGCGCATACTTGTATGACAACACTCAATAAATTCCGCAAAAACACCTAAATCTTAGGTGATGAAAAACCACAAACAGCATAACAAACCTGCAAATTATGGCGATTGTGTTGGACAAAGACGGTTGCAGATCGAAAAAATCTAGTTGTATGATGTCTATCAACAACGCAACACCTTGTCACACCCCGCATAAAAATAACGAGTGGGAGAAAACGCAGTGAATACATCCATCTCAGGGATAGACAATGGCGCTGATTCGGCGCTGAAGTCCGCTATCTCGAAAGTCAAACGCCACGTCTTGCCGCTGTTCGTCATCATGTTCATCGTCAACTACATCGACCGCGTGAACATCGGCTTCGTCCGCGCCCACATGGAACACGACCTGGGCATCGGCGCTGCCGCCTACGGCCTTGGTGCCGGCCTGTTCTTCATCGGCTACGCGCTGTTCGAAGTGCCCTCCAACATCCTTCTGCAAAAAGTCGGTGCACGCATCTGGCTGACCCGCATCATGCTGACCTGGGGCCTGGTGGCGGCGGGCATGGCGTTCATCCAGAACGAAACCCACTTCTACATCCTGCGATTTCTGCTGGGTGTAGCCGAAGCCGGCTTCTTTCCCGGGGTGATCTACTACTTCACCCGCTGGCTGCCCGGGGTGGAGCGCGGCAAGGCGATTGCGATTTTCCTCAGCGGCTCGGCGATTGCCTCGCTGATCTCCGGCCCCTTGTCCGGCCTGCTTCTGCAAATCAGCGGCCTGGGCATGCACGGCTGGCAATGGATGTACTTCATCGAGGGCATGTTCTCGGTGGGCTTGTGCGCCTTCGTCTGGTTCTGGCTGGACTCCAAACCCCACGACGCCAAATGGCTGACCCGCGACGAGCAGGACGCACTGGTCAAGGCCATCGACGACGAACAGCTTGCTCGCGAAGCGGCGACGCCGATCAAGCCGTCACTGGGCACATTGCTCAAGGACCGGCAGATCATCCTGTTCTGCGTGATCTACTTCTTCATCCAGCTGACCATCTACGCCGCGACCTTCTGGCTGCCGAGCATCATCAAGAAGATGGGCGACCTGAGCGACTTCCAGGTCGGGATGTTCAACTCGATTCCATGGCTGCTGTCGATTGTCGGCATGTATACCTTCGCTTCGCTGTCGGCCAGGTGGAAGCACCAGCAAGCCTGGGTCGCCGTCGCCCTGCTGATCGCCGCTGCCGGGATGTTCATGTCCACCACAGGCGGGCCGATTTTCGCCTTCGTGGCAATCTGCTTTGCCGCGCTGGGTTTCAAATCGGCGTCATCGCTGTTCTGGCCGATTCCCCAGGCTTATCTGGATGCACGCATCGCCGCGGGCGTCATCGCGCTGATCAACTCGGTGGGCAACCTTGGCGGCTTCGTCGCGCCGACCACTTTCGGCCTGCTCGAAGAACGCACCGGCTCCATTCAGGGCGGGCTGTATGGTTTGGCCGCCACCTCGATCATCGCTGCGATCATCGTCTTCGCCGCCCGCAACAAACCCAAGGCCGCCTCCGCCATTGCACCGGGCAAACCAGCGAGCCATCACGCCTGAAGCATCACGCCTGAACACAAGTTCTCAAAGGATAAGAAAATGACCGCACAAGAAGCCGCCAAAGCCCCGATCATCACCAACATGCAGGTTGTTCCAGTGGCCGGCCACGATGGCATGCTGCTCAACCTGAGCGGCGCCCACGGCCCGTTTTTCACCCGCAACATCGTGATCCTCAAGGACAACGCCGGCCACACCGGCGTCGGCGAAGTACCGGGCGGCGAACGCATTCGCCAGACCCTCGAAGACGCCCGCAGCCTGGTGGTCGGCAGCCCGATCGGCACCTATCAGAAGATACTCAACCAGGTGCGCCAGACCTTCGCCGACCGCGATGCCGGCGGACGCGGTTTGCAGACCTTCGACCTGCGCATCACCATTCACGCCGTCACCGGCCTAGAAGCCGCGCTGCTCGATTTGCTCGGCCAGCATCTGGACGTGCCAGTGGCCGCCCTGCTCGGTGAAGGTCAGCAACGTAATGAAGTGAAGATGCTCGGTTATCTGTTTTATGTCGGTGATCGCAACGAAACGGATCTGGCCTACCGCAGCGAACCGGACGCCGACAACGACTGGTTCCGCGTGCGTCACGAAAAAGCCATGACCACCGACGCCGTGGTGCGCCTCGCCGAAGCCGCCCATGCGCGGTATGGCTTCAAGGACTTCAAGCTCAAGGGTGGCGTGCTCAGTGGCGATGCCGAAATCGAAGCAGTCACCGCCCTGGCGGAACGTTTTCCCGATGCGCGCATCACCCTGGATCCGAATGGTGCATGGTCGCTGAAAGAAGCGATCCGGTTGTGTCGGGACCAGCATCACGTACTGGCCTACGCCGAAGACCCCTGCGGCGCGGAACACGGTTATTCGGGCCGCGAAGTCATGGCTGAGTTCCGCCGTGCCACCGGCCTGAAAACCGCCACCAACATGATCGCCACTGACTGGCGGGAAATGGGCCACGCGATCCAGTTGCAATCGGTGGACATCCCATTGGCCGATCCGCACTTCTGGACGATGCAGGGTTCGGTGCGGGTCGCGCAGATGTGCCACGAGTGGGGCCTGACCTGGGGATCGCATTCCAATAACCACTTCGACATTTCCCTGGCGATGTTCACCCACGTCGCGGCCGCCGCACCGGGTGAAATCACCGCCATCGACACCCACTGGATCTGGCAGGACGGCCAGCGCCTGACCAAGGCTCCGCTGCAAATCGTCGACGGCTGCGTGCAAGTGCCACAAAAGCCGGGATTGGGAGTCGAGCTGGATATGGACCAACTGGCCAAGGCCCATGAGCTGTACAAAGGCATGGGACTGGGTGCACGGGATGACAGCGTGGCCATGCAGTTTCTGATTCCGGGGTGGACGTTCGATAACAAGCGGCCGTGCCTGGTGCGCTAAAGACGGGATCACTGAACATCCCTGTGGGAGCGAACCTGCTCGCTCCCACAGGTGTTGAGTCAGTTAATTCATCTGTACCGTTTGCAGCAGCCATTCGCGAAATACCGTCATCGCCGACGTTTCCGGTCGCGACTGCAAACGGGTCAGCCAGTAGCCACCGGTGGTGATATGAATCGGGAAAGGCTGCTCGATCATATTTGCCGCCAATTGCCGCGAAAACATCAACGGCGGCGCCAGCGCCACACCTGCACCTTGCAAAGCAGCCTCCATCATCGCCAGTGACGAGTCGAAGACAATGCTCCTCGGCGAAGGGCCCAGCGTCGAAAGCCCGGCAGCCTGAAACCACTCGGGCCACTCGTCCGTGCGGTACGAGCGCAACAGCGTCTGCCGCAAAAGATCGTTCGGCGATTTCATTTGCCGGGCAATCCCGGGCACGCACAACACCGACAGCGCCGCCTCGATCACCCGCACCGCTTCAATGCCATGCCACGCTCCCGCGCCAAAACGAATGGCGTAATCCAGCCCCTCGGCGGCGACATCCACCCGATTGTTATGGGTCGACAGGCGCAAATCCATAAACGGATGTTTCGCCTGGAAGTCCGCCAGTCGCGGCAACAACCAACCCACCGCAAAGGTCCCCACCGCCCCGACCGTCAACACCTCGCGAAAATGCCCGCCTTCAAAACATTCCAGCGTTTCGGCGATGCGGTCGAAGCACTCGCGCAACACCGGCAACAGGGTTTCCCCTTCGCGGGTCAGCATCAGCCCGCGGGGCAAGCGTTTGAACAGGGTCACGCCCAATTGAGATTCAAGACCTTTGACCTGATGACTCACTGCCGCCTGCGTGACGCACAACTCCACCGCCGCCCGGGTAAAACTCAAGTGCCGCGCCGAAGCCTCGAAGGCGCGCAGTGCGTTAAGCGGTAATTGCGGCCGGATCATGCCAACTCCCAAATTTTTCTAATGGCGCATGCAAAATATCATCGGTTGTCCAATCTTGGCAGACTGCATAGATTTGCTTCGCTCATCTGCGACCCGAATCGCAAAGCCGTTCGACCAACACCCTGAATACTCATGGAAGTGACTCAGTCATGCCTGATAAATACCTGAACAAATTCACACGCTACGGCGCCCTGGCCCTGCTCCTCGGTGCCAGCCAGTGCATGGCTGACGACCGCATCAAGGCCATCGTCGACGCCGCCATCCAACCGGTAATGCAACAACAGAAGATCCCCGGCGTGGCGATTGCCATCACCCTCAACGGCCAGGCGCATTACTTTAATTACGGTGTAGCGTCGAAGGAAAACGACAAGGCTGTCTCCGAAAACACCCTGTTTGAAATCGGCTCGGTGAGCAAAACCTTCACCGCCACCCTCGCCGCCTACGCCGTGGCCAGCGGCAAACTGTCGTTATCCGACAAGGCCAGCAACGTTCTGCCGCAACTGCGGGGCAGCGCGTTCGATGACATCAGCGTGCTGCAACTGGGCACCTACACACCCGGTGGCCTGCCCCTGCAATTTCCGGATTCGGCCGATGCGCCGGACAAGATGCTCGACTATTTCAAACAGTGGAAACCGGCGTATGCCGCCGGCACCCATCGACAATATTCAAACCCGAGCCTGGGGCTGTTCGGCTATCTGGCGGCGAAAAGCATGGGTGCGCCATTTGACGACGTGATGGAAAAAACCCTGCTGCCGAAACTCGGGTTGAAGCACACCTTCCTCAAGGTGCCCCAAGATCAAACGGGACTTTACGCCCAGGGCTATAACAAGGATGACCAACCTGTACGGGTCGGGCCGGGAGCACTGGACTCCGAGGCATACGGGGTGAAGACCAGCGCGGCAGACATGCTTCGCTATGTCGAAGCGAACATGAAACCGGCGACGCTGGAAAAACCATTGCAGCAAGCAATCGCGATCACCCACAGCGGTTACTACACCGTCGGCGACATGACCCAGGGCCTGGGCTGGGAGGCCTACCACTATCCGGTCACCCTCGAAAAGCTGCTCGCCGGCAACTCGACGCCAATGGCCATGGAAGCCCACACCGTCCAGTGGCTGCACCCACCCCATCCATCAACGGACAATGTGCTGTTCAATAAAACCGGCTCGACAGGCGGGTTCGGTGCTTATGTGGCTTATGTGCCGTCGAAAGACATCGGCATCGTGATATTGGCCAACAAGAACTATCCAAACCCGGAACGGATCAAAATCGCTCATTCGATATTGACCGCGCTGGGCAAGTAATCTGAAAACCCCTCACCTGTGGGAGCGAGCCTGCTCGCGAAGAGGCCGGCACATTCAACGTTGATGTTGCCTGACACATCGTTTTTGTCGGAGCGCCGCCCGGAGCCGGCTCGCTCCCACAGGCAAGTCACTTGCCACAAAGGTAGTGCATCAATTCAATCATCCGGCTGCTCAGGCGGCTTGGCGGGCTTCGCCGGTTTTGCGGGTTTTGCATTCTTGGCGCCCTTGGCCGGGGCTGCCTCGGCGGCCACCGGTGGCGGGGCCGGTGGAGCCGCTTCCTGCTCGGCCACCGGCAGGGCGTCAACAGTTTCGAAGATTTTTTTCAGGTCGACCGACTTCGATTCCTCCCCCGAGCTTTCGAGTTTCTTCTCGCCGTCCTTGCCCACCAAAATCACTTTCGGCAACGCCCCGGCACCGAGTTTCAACGCGCGGATCAGCGCCATGGTGTCCTGTTGGCCAAGGTCTTTGCCATCAAGTTGACCGGACATGTTCAACACGCTGTACACCCTGATGTTGCGCTGGGCGACCCCCTGCTTGTTGGCCGGATCTTCCAGGGATTTCTTCAGGTTCACCCAGACAGGATCAACGGTGCTGCGCGTGATCACGATCAACGGCCGGGCCCTGCCCTTGTCTATATCCAGAGGTGAATCGCCATCGGCGGCGAACAAGGGGCTGGCAACAGCCAGAAGGGTAGCCAGGGTCAGTGACCTGATGAGCATGCGCATCTCCTTTTGATATCCACGCTCTAATGATTGCGCATTGCGGCGTTCGTTCCGGTGACGCTTCGCAAATGTGTTCGGCCTTGCCCCAAGCTTAGGTCAGGGCGGTCATTGCGCAACAGGCTGGGCTAATCTGAAAACATCAAAGAGCGCTGGCTGAACCGCCGTGAGGACCCTCATATGAGCGCGCAGTTGAACCACACCATCGTCTGGTGCCGCGACAAACACCGGTCGGCACATTTTCTGGTCGAACTCCTCGGCCTGCCCGCTCCGGAACCGTTCGGGCCGATGCTGATCGTCAGGCTTGATAACCATGTGTCACTGGACTTCTACGACAACGATCCGCCGATCGCCTCGCAGCATTACGCGTTTTTGCTCGCTGACGACGACTTCGACCGCTCGTTCGCGCGACTGCAGGCACGCGGGCAGTCGTGGTGGGCCGATCCGGGCAAGCAGCGGCCGAAGGAGGTCAATGATTATGCGGGTGGGCGGCGGGTGTATTTCGATGACCCGGATGGGCATCTGCTGGAAATCTTCACCCGCGAATGATGCTGGCAATCAGAACGCCAGTTTGTAACCGATCAATACCAACATCGTGGCCAGGCAAGGACGCAACAACTCATCGGAGATGCGCCCGGTCAGGTGGCTGCCCAGGTAAATCCCCGGCAGCGAACCGACCAGCAAGTAACCCAGCACCTGCCAATCCATATTACCCATGCTCGCATGGCCAAGACCGGCGACCAGGGTCAGGGGCACGGCGTGGGCGATTTCCGTGCCCACCAGGCGGCGGGTCGGCAACAGCGGATAAAGAATGAATAACGCCACGGTGCCCAATGCGCCGGCGCCGATGGACGTCAGCGCGACCATGGTGCCCAGGACCAGACCGGTGATCACCGTCAACACATTGAGGCGCTTCCCGCTTGGCTTGTAATTACCGCCGGCACGTTTGTGGGCGAAATCGAGCAGGCGCTTCTTGAACAGGATCGCCAGCGCCGTGGCAAACAGCACGAAGCCCAGAGCCTGTTTGATGATCGCGTTCATCGCATCGGGCGCTTCGTTCAGACTGCTCAGGAACCACAACGTCAACGCCACGGCCGGCACGCTGCCGAGGGTCAGCCAGCCGGTAATCGACCAGTCGATGTTGTTGTTCTTTTTGTGGACCAGCACGCCGCTGGACTTGGTGATGGCCGCGTACAACAGATCGGTGCCGACCGCCGTTGCCGGATTGATGCCAAAACCCAGCAGGATAGGCGTCATCAACGACCCGCCACCCACGCCCGTCATGCCGACGATGAAGCCGACGACCAGCCCGGCGACAACCAACCCGATGTTCACTAAATCCATTGATACGCCCACATAGACCGCAGGGAAATTTCAGGCCCGCAGCATAGCGATTTTTCTTATAACCACTTATATCGATGCGATCTATCTTTATGCATTTCGTCCATTTTGCTCTATGTGGGAGCGAGCCTGCTCGCGAAGAGGGAGTGTCAGGCAATACATGAAGCGCCTGACACAACG
>NZ_JBSVWS010000034.1:0-40847 GCF_054071155.1 Pseudomonas sp. SDO5532_S415
TTGTATCAGTCAATATCAATGTTGACTGACAGTACGCCTTCGCGAGCAGGCTCGCTCCCACAATGGTCGAATCCTCGCTCTAGAGCCCTGCCGATTCAGTCAGTAGTTTTTCGACGCCCGGCCAATTTCTCTGAACTTTTAAAAAACGCCCCGGGTCAACCCAGTAACCACGCCTGGGACGGCCGTTTCAAAATGCCCCGAAAATGAAGGTTGCGGCTCCTTGCCCAGGATGGATTTTTTAGTTGTTCAGGAGTTAGCCCAATGGAGTTGAAAACCATGAAAACCCGCACTGGCAAATCCTCGTTTACCCCGCTGCATGGCCTGAAAATGGCTGCCCTGGCCATCGGCGGCAGCCTCGTGCTGGCCGGTTGTGCCGGCAACCCTCCCACCGAACAATTCGCCGTGACCGAGTCAGCGGTCAACAACGCCGTGAGCGCTGGCGGCACCGAATTCGCCGCGGTGGAAATGAAAGCGGCCCAGGACAAGTTGAAACAAGCCGAAATCGCCATGCACGACAAACAGTACGCGCAAGCGAAAACCCTCGCCGAACAGGCTGAGTGGGACGCACGGGTCGCCGAGCGCAAGGCCCAGGCGATGAAAGCCGAACAGGCTGTCAAGGACTCCCAGAAGGGGGTGCAGGAACTGCGTCAGGAAAGCCAGCGCACCGTTCAATAACGGCGCGGCACGACGTATTTCTTACTCGACTTAAAAGGACGAAACCATGATGAACTCTAAACATTTGATGATCCCTGCCCTGCTGGCCGCCAGTGTTGCTTTGGCTGCCTGTTCCACGCCACCCAACGCCAACCTGGAACAGGCCCGCAGCAACTACAGCGGCCTGCAAGCCAACCCGCAGGCGAGCAAAGTCGCGGCACTGGAAACCAAGGAAGCCAGCGATTACCTGGACAAGGCCGACAAGGCTTATCTGGATAAAGAAGATCAGGCCAAGGTCGACCAGCTTGCGTATTTGACTAACCAGCGTGTGGAAGTGGCAAAACAGACCATCGCCCTGCGCACTGCGGAAGCCAACCTGAAAAACGCTTCGGCGCAACGGGCACAGGCGCGGCTGGATGCTCGTGACCAGCAGATCAAACAACTGCAAGACAGCCTGAATGCCAAGCAGACCGATCGCGGCACGCTGGTAACCTTCGGTGACGTGCTGTTCGCCACCGACAAGGCCGAGCTGAAATCCAACGGTCTGATGAACATCAACAAACTGGCGCAGTACCTCCAGGAAAACCCCGACCGCAAAGCGATCGTCGAAGGCTATACCGACAGCACCGGTACGGCGTCGCACAACCAGTCACTCTCGGAACGCCGCGCCAGCTCCGTACGCACGGCACTGGTGAAGATGGGCGTCGATCCGGCGCGTATCGTTGCCCAGGGGTACGGCAAGGAATACCCGGTAGCGGATAACACCAGCGTGTCGGGCCGAGCGCAGAACCGCCGGGTGGAAGTGACCATTTCCAATGATAATCAGCCGGTTATGCCGCGGTCGGCGGTGAGTTCTTACACCCAATAAGTCGTTATCACACAAAAACCTGTGGGAGCCAGCCTGCTGGCGATAGCGGTGCATCAGTCAACATCAATGTTGAATGCTCAATCGCTATCGCCAGCAGGCTGGCTCCCACATTGGTTCTGTGTTGCCTGTGCAAATCGGTTTATTGCTCAAGCTTCTGCGGCGTCTCCTGCCCCATGCAACGCACAGCTTTCTTGCGGTCGTTGATCAGCACGCCAGTCAGGCCTTTCTGCTCGGTATCAAACAGCACCAGCACCCCGTCAATGCACTGCGCCACTTGCGCCGCCGGTTCCAGGGAGACTTTGTAGTCTTCGCCCGGTACGGTCTTGAGCATGGTGAATTCGTTGAGCAGCAACGCATCCTCAGGCTTGGCGAAGTGCAGGTAGCCGTACCACCACAGGGCACCGACGGTGCCGAGGATGCTGCAGATACCGGTGATGATCAGCGGGATGGCGTTACGTTCTTCACTCATTGCGGACTCTCTGGTGGTTCATCTTCAGAATTTTTGGTTGCCGGATAGTTGGGGATTTCACCCAGGCGGCGCAGACCGTCGAAATGCTGCGGGTCTTCAAGATAGCGCAGCATGACTTTGCGCCAGACCGGGTCGGCAAACGTCTGCACATGACCGCCTCGGGTCAGTTGCAGCACGCGCGGCGGCGGCGCAGCTTGATACAGACGGATGCCGTTGGAAAGGGGCACGATCGGATCGTCGATGCTGTGGTAGATCAGTTTCGGCACACCGTTGAGCCGGGCCATGGAGTTGATGGCGCTGTCGCCGTCCGGCACCAGCCATGACAGGGGCACCTGAAATGCCCAGAACACCCAGGAGTTACTCAGCGCATAGCGGCCGACGCTGCGGTAACTGGCGGGCACGCCATCGAGCACAACCGCCTTGAGTTGTTTCTGCCGCTCGGGGTGTTGAACCAGGTAGTGAACGGCCATCGAGCCGCCGAGGCTTTGGCCGAGCAGGATCAGCGGCTTGCCTTTGACCTCGGGCGCCTGGTCGAGCCATTTGAACGCGGCGTCGATGTCCTGATAAATCGCCGGCAGGCTCGGTTCGCCTTCGGACAAGCCGTAACCGCGATAATCCACCAGCAGCACTTGATAGCCCTGCTTGGGCAGCCACCAACTCCCGCCCAGATGCATCGGCAAATTGCCGCCGTTGCCGTGCAGGTGCAATACCGTGCCTTTGACCTCGACGCCTTTTTTCGCCGGCAACCACCAGCCATGCAGCTTGAGGCCGTCGGCGGTGGTCAAGGTGACGTCGCGGTATTCGAGCTTGGCTTTTTCCGGGGTGAACAGTTGGCCGGGTTCGGGGTAGAACAGCAGCGAACTGCAACCGTTCAAGGCCAGGAGAATGCAGAGGATGCCGAGGATTCTCATCCGTTGAAACCTCGCGAAATAAGGGGGTAAACACAAAACCCTGTGGGAGCAAGCCTGCTCGCGAAAGCGGTATGTCATTCAGCATTGATGTTGACTGGTACACCGCATTCGCGAGCAGGCTCGCTCCCACAGGGGATCTCGTCGCTATTAAAGGATGTTGGAGTAGTCCGCCTCGATCCGGTCCAGGCTCAGGTGGTTGAGGAAGTTGGAGAAGCACATCCACGCCGACAGCGCGTTCATGTCGCGGAACTGTTCCGGCAGGTACTTGGGTGGCACTACCAAGCCTTCATCCACCAACTGGCGCAAGGTACGCATGTCTTCCAGGGTGGTCTTGCCGCAAAACAGCAGCGGTATCTGCTCCAGCTTGCCTTTGCGCACGGCCAACTGAATGTAGTTGTAAATCATGATAAAGCCCTTGAGGTAGGACAAGTCTTTGGTAAATGGCAGACCTGTCGGTACCGAACCGCGGAAGACGCGACTGGTGTTGCTGTAGCTCTCGGGCATTTCGAAACCCTGTTCGCGGAAGAACTCGAACACCTGCAGGAAGTCGGCGCCCTCCTCCACCATGTGGATGGCGCGGGTGCGGTTGGTCAGCTTGCGCAGGCGGCTGGGGTAAGAGGCGAAGGTGATGATTTCCATCAGGATCGCCAGGCCTTCCTGGGTCACCGTCGACGAGGGCGGCCCCTTGGACAGGAAAGTGCAGATCGGCTGGTTCAGGCCGTTGAGTGTTGTGCCGACATGCACCAGCCCTTCATGGACTTCCAGGGCGCGCACGTCACGCTCGTTGAACATCGCATCGGTGCGGATCTTGATGTAGTCGGCACCGGCCGCCGCATCGGCAACGATCCCGTCGGACTCGAACACCCGAATGGTTTCCTCGGCCTCGCCAAACACCTTGCTCAACCGGTGTTGCAGCATGCTGACGGCATCCTTGGCGGTGAGGATTTTCGGTTCATCCTTGAGGTCGCCACGACCGTCGATGTTGTTCAGGTAATCGGACAGCATCAGGCCCAGGTCGGACAGCGTCGGGTCACCGGCGTGGAACGCGTCGGAGGCGGCGCCATACAATTCCTGGGAAATCAGGCCGAAATCCTCGGTGCCGCGCGCTTCGAGCATGCGCACCACCATCCGGTATTCCTTGCACATGCGACGCATGATCTGGCCGACCGGGTTGAACTGGCCGAGCTGGCGGGTGATGTCGCGCTCGATGTTCTGGAACTCCAGCTTCACTTTGCTGGAGTCGAACGACAGTGGCCGGTTGAGGTAATAATCACGGTCCACCGCCGGCATTTCCTTGCCCTTGGCCTTGAGGAAACCCTTGCGGATATTGTCGTCCCACTTGACCGCATCGAGGACGCGGATCGGCGTCTGCGCCAGCACAATGCGATCGGACAAAATGCGTATCGACTGCTGGTAATCGTCCACCCGAAACTCCTGTTGAAACCCTAATGTGCTGGATTATTTGGCCTTGGCCTGACGCTGATAGCGTACCGCTTCGACGAACACATCGGAATTGGCCGGGTCGTCGAGGTAAGCGGAGACATGATCCATATGGCTGTCGATCAGCACGCCATCGCCATCGTCGGTCTGAAAACCTTCGCCACTGAGCGCTTCTTGCCCGAGGGCCTGCCTGATCTGGTCGAGGTCGAGGTTGTACACCACCAGTTCATGCTTGTCGGTGAGTTCAAACCCGGCAATGGTGTAATGCCCGCCAAACTGCGCCGGCACCTTCGCCGACAGATACCAGCGGCTGCCATGGCGTGACACCGTGAAGGGATAGGCTTCGCGTTCCCTGGGTTTGGCCCGGAAGTAGCTGACCGCCTGATAGCGATTGACGCCGACGCGGGTCAGTTCCAGGTTGAGCGGTTCGCCCCAGGCATTGGTGCTGGTCCATTTGCCGAGCAACCCTTTGGGCGCCGGCTCGCTCGTGGGCAGCGGCTCCTTGAAAGTCACCAGGCAGCCACTGAGCAGCAGGCACGACAAGGCGATCACTACGACACGCCAGGCTTTCATTCAACACTCCCTTTGAACAGACACCCACCTGAAGTGGCCACTTATCCTGTGGGAGCGAGCCTGCTCGCGAAAGCGGAGTGTCAGGCAACGAGATGTTGAATGTCAGACCGTATTCGCGAGCAGGCTCGCTCCCACAGAGGTTAGCCTCCACATCGGGATTAAACCGAAGCCAGCACCAAATGCATATAACGCGTAAGTATGCCGAGCATTTCCTCTTCGGCGGCCGGCTCGGCGTCGTTGAGCAGGCCCTGATATTCCATCCGTCCGATTATAGCCGTCAACACTTTGGCATCCTGTTGTGGCTCGCGCGAGCCCAATACCTGAAAAAGCTGGCAGGAGCCCTGCAGGAGGATTTGCTGGTGCGAACGCACCAACTCGGCCAGGCGCGGGTTCAGCAGCGCCTCCTGGCGGAACGCCTGCTCGGCCATCAAGTGTTCGCGACGGGTGACCAGTTGTCGGTGAACATAGTCGGTCATCAGACGCGCAATGTCGTCGGCCAGCTTCGAACGCGCCTGCGCACTGCCATCGCCGCTGGCGATCATGTCCCGCAGCAGGCCTTCGTTGTTCACCCACAACTTGGCCATATAGGCCGCGCTGCGTTCCACATACTGGGCGAAGGTATCGGTGAGCAGGTCATCGATGTCCTTGAAGTAGTAGGTGGTGGCCGACAGCGGGACGCCAGCCTCGGCGGCCACCGCCCGGTGACGCACGGCACGCACGCCGTCGCGCACGACAATGCGCATCGCGGCATCGAGAATCTCCTGTCGACGCTGCTCGCTGCCCTGCCGGCTGGCCTTGCGACCCTGGTACTGAACACTTTCAGCGACCGCAGTGGCGATACCCGCTGCACCTTCTTGAGCCAATGCATGCTTCACGACGGGAATTCCTCTCTCTACTTCAAAAGTAACCATTTGATACGTTTGTACCAGACAGGCAATAAAAAACCGCCCATTTCAGGCGGTTTTTTTAATTTGAAACACTTACGCTTGCGGCCGCATGTGCGGGAACAGGATCACGTCGCGGATCGACGGTGAGTTGGTCAGCAACATCACCAGGCGGTCGATGCCGATCCCTTCACCGGCTGTCGGCGGCATGCCGTATTCCAGCGCACGAACGAAGTCGGCGTCGTAGTGCATGGCTTCATCGTCGCCGGCGTCCTTGTCGGCCACCTGCGCCATGAAACGCTCGGCCTGGTCTTCCGCGTCGTTCAACTCGGAGTAGGCGTTGGCGATTTCACGACCACCGATGAACAGTTCGAAACGGTCGGTGACGTTCGGGTTCTCGTCGTTGCGGCGGGCCAGCGGCGAGACTTCGAACGGGTACTGGGTGATGAAGTGCGGCTGCTCCAGCTTGTGCTCGACCAGTTCTTCGAAAATCATCACTTGCAGCTTGCCCAGGCCTTCGAAGCCCAGCACCTTGGCACCGGCCTTCTTGGCGATGTCACGAGCCTTGTCGATGTCGTTCAGGTCGTCAGCGGTCAACTCCGGGTTGTACTTGAGGATCGAGTCGAACACCGACAGGCGCACGAACGGCTCGCCGAAGTGGAACACCTTGTCGCCGTACGGCACGTCGGTGCTGCCCAGAACCAGCTGCGCCAGTTCACGGAACAGCTCTTCGGTCAGGTCCATGTTGTCTTCGTAATCGGCGTAAGCCTGGTAGAACTCCAACATGGTGAATTCAGGGTTGTGACGGGTCGAAACGCCTTCGTTACGGAAGTTGCGGTTGATCTCGAACACTTTCTCGAAACCGCCAACCACCAGACGCTTGAGGTACAGCTCAGGGGCGATACGCAGGAACATTTCCATGTCCAGCGCATTGTGGTGGGTTTCGAATGGCTTGGCTGCCGCGCCGCCCGGAATGGTTTGCAGCATCGGCGTTTCCACTTCCAGGAAGTCACGCTTCATCAGGAAGCTGCGGATATGGGCGATGACTTGCGAACGCACGCGGAACGTCTGGCGCACGTCTTCGTTGACGATCAGGTCAACGTAACGCTGACGGTAGCGCTGCTCGGTATCGGTCAGGCCGTGGTGCTTATCCGGCAGTGGGCGCAGGGACTTGGTCAGCAGGCGCACGCTGGTCATTTCCACATACAGGTCGCCCTTGCCGGAACGGGCCAGGGTGCCTTCGGCGGCAATGATGTCGCCCATGTCCCAGGTTTTCACCGCGGCCAGGGTTTCTTCGGACAGGGTCTTGCGGTTGACGTAGACCTGGATGCGCCCGGTCATGTCCTGGATCACCATGAACGAGCCACGGTTGAGCATGATGCGACCTGCAACCTTGACCGGGATCGCCGCCTCTGCCAGCTCTTCCTTGGTCTTGTCCGCGTACTGTTTCTGCAGTGCATCGCAGTAGTTTTCGCGACGGAAGTCGTTGGGGAAGGCATTGCCCTTGGCGCGCTCGGCAGCAAGCTTTTCCTTGCGCAGGGCGATCAGGGAGTTTTCTTCCTGTTGCAGGGCTTGCGGGTCGAGTTGTAGGTCGCTCATGTCTTTAAATATTCCATCACAGGTTCGTTGCCCCCACCGATGGCAGGGGACTTGAGGTCGGACTGACGGCTTAGAGCCCTGATTTCAGGCTGGCCACCAGGTATTCGTCGATGTCGCCGTCGAGCACCTTGTCGCAGTCGCTGCGTTCGATGTTGGTGCGCAGATCCTTGATTCGCGACGCATCGAGCACGTACGAACGGATCTGGTGACCCCAGCCGATATCCGACTTGGTGTCTTCCAGCGCCTGGGAAGCGGCGTTGCGCTTCTGCATTTCCTGCTCGTACAACTTGGCCCGCAGCATTTTCATGGCGGTGTCCTTGTTGGCGTGCTGGGAGCGTTCGTTCTGGCAGCTGACCACGGTGTTGGTCGGTACGTGGGTGATACGTACGGCCGAGTCGGTGGTGTTTACGTGCTGACCACCGGCACCGGAGGAACGATAGGTATCGATCCGCAGGTCCGCCGGGTTGATCTCGATTTCCACCTTGTCGTCGATCTCCGGCGAGACGAAAACAGCGGAGAACGAGGTGTGGCGACGGTTGCCGGAGTCGAACGGGCTCTTGCGCACCAGACGGTGCACGCCGATCTCGGTACGCAGCCAGCCAAAGGCGTACTCGCCCTTGATATGCACGGTGGCACCCTTGATCCCGGCGACTTCACCGGCCGACAGCTCCATGATGGTCGCGTCGAAACCGCGTTTGTCGGCCCAGCGCAGGTACATGCGCAGCAGGATGTTGGCCCAGTCCTGGGCCTCGGTACCGCCGGAGCCGGCCTGGATGTCCAGGTAGGCGTTGTTCGGATCCATTTCGCCGCTGAACATGCGACGGAATTCCAGCTTGGCAAGGTTCTCTTCGAGGCGGGTCAGTTCGGCGACCACATCGCCCACTGCGCCTTCGTCGTTCTCTTCGACAGCCATGTCCAGCAGGTCGCGGCAATCTGCCAGGCCACCGGACAACTCGTCCAGGGTCTCGACGATCTGCGCCAGCGCAGCACGCTCGCGGCCCAGCTCCTGGGCGTATTCAGGCTTGTTCCAGACACCCGGATCTTCAAGCTCGCGATTGACTTCGATCAGACGCTCATGCTTTTGATCGTAGTCAAAGATACCCCCGAATAGTTTCGGAGCGCTCGGACAGGTCCTTGATGGTGTTCAGGATCGGGTTGATTTCCATGGCGGGCAGCACTCGTAGGCGAACTTTTGAAAGCCGGCGAGTATAACGGTAAACAGCCGCGAACGGCAGTCCGCTTGGCTGAAAAGCCGGGCTTCAGCAACAACGCAGATCAACCGTGGGAGCGAGCCTGCTCGCGAAGAGGGCAGCACATTCAACCTCTCTGTTGATTGATGTACCGCATTCGCGAGCAGGCTCGCTCCCACATTAGGTTCTGCGTCGCCGTTCAGGCTATGGGGATCAACCGATCCCCACCTGATTGCGCCCATTGTTCTTGGCCAGGTACAGCCCCTTGTCCGCCGCCGAAATCAATTCCCGGCAATGGCTGCCCGCTTTCGGCGTGATAGTCGCCAGGCCGATGCTGATGGTCAGGTTTGAACCTTCGGTCGGGGAAATGTGCGGAACCTGCAATGCCTCCACGGTCATTCGCAGTTTTTCCGCCACCAGCCGCGCTCCCCCCTGGGAGGTATTGGGCAAGACCAGGGCGAACTCTTCGCCGCCGTAACGGGCCGGCAGGTCCGATGGTCGGGCACAGGCGTCACGGATCGTTGCAGCGACCTTGCGCAGGGCTTCGTCACCTTCCAGGTGGCCGAAGCTGTCGTTGTAGGTCTTGAAGTAATCTACATCGATCATCAGCAGCGACAACTGGCTCTGCTCACGCAGCGAGCGGCGCCACTCCAGCTCCAGGTACTCGTCGAAATGCCGGCGATTGGACAGCCCGGTCAGGCCATCGGAGTTCATCAGCCGTTGCAGCACCAGATTGGTATCGAGCAACTGCTGCTGGCTGACCCGCAACGCGCGGTACGCCGCATCACGCTGCAACAACGTCATGTAGGAGCGTGAGTGATAGCGAATGCGCGCCACCAGTTCGATGTTGTCCGGCAGTTTTACCAGGTAATCATTGGCCCCGGCGGCAAACGCCGCGCTCTTGACCAGCGGGTCTTCCTTGGTCGACAGGACAATGATCGGAATGTCCTTGGTCGCCGGATGATTGCGGTATTCGCGCACCAGGCTCAGACCGTCAAGACCGGGCATGACCAGGTCCTGCAGGATCACCGTCGGCTTGATGCGGACCGCGTGGGCAATGGCCTGGTGCGGATCGGCGCAAAAGTGGAAGTCGATGTTTTCTTCGTTCGATAACCCACGCCGTACTGCCTCGCCGATCATCGCCTGATCGTCCACCAACAACACCATGGCGGCATTTTCGTCAGTCTTGAAGTCGTCGAGCTGTAATTCATTCATGTGCGTTCACCTGAGAACTGCCTGTGCCAGGATTGCTGCCAAGAGTGGTCATTTTGGAAAGATCTCCAGCAATCGTGGCGCTATCTTTTCCAGCGGGCGTATTTCCACGGCGGCGTCGATGGCCGCAGCCGCCTTTGGCATGCCATACACCGCACTGCTGTTTTGGTCTTGTGCAATGGTCAGGTAGCCCTGCTGGCGCATGAGTTTAAGCCCCTGCGCGCCATCGCGCCCCATGCCGGTGAGCAAAACGCCGACCGCATCGCCGTTCCAGTGACTGGCCACGCTCTCGAAAAACACATCGATCGAGGGCCGGTAGATTTCGTTGACCGGCTCGGCGGTGTAAGCCAGCGTGCCGTTTTTCAATAATCGAATGTGGTGATTGGTGCCGGCCAGCAACACGGTGCCGCTTTGCGGCATTTCACCTTCTTTGGCCAGGCGTACGTTCAGGCCACTGGCGCTGCCGAGCCATTCGGCCATGCCGGCGGCAAACACCTGGTCGACATGCTGCACCAGCACAATGGCGGCGGAAAAATCCCGTGGCAGGCCCTTGAGCAAGACCTCCAGCGCCGCCGGCCCGCCCGCGGAGGAGCCGATGGCGATCAGCCGCTGGCGCGAAGCCGAACTGCGCAGCGGGCTCGGTGCGCTGGGGGCCTGCTTGCCCTTATCGCCGATCAGCCAGCCGATGTTCATGATCTTGCGCAACAACGGTGCCGCCGCTTCCTGGGCATTGCCCGCACCGAGGGCCGGGGTGTCGACCACATCCAGGGCGCCGTGGCCCATGGCTTCGAAGACCCGGTGCACGTTCTGCTGGCGATCAACCGTGACGATGACGATGGCGCAGGGCGTTTCGGCCATGATCCGCCGAGTTGCCTCCACTCCGTCCATCACCGGCATGATCAGGTCCATCAGGATCAGGTCCGGTGTCTGCTCGGCGCATTTCTGCACCGCCTCCTTGCCGTTGCCGGCGACCCAGATCACTTCATGCGCCGGCTCGAACGCCAGTGCGCGACGCAAGGCCTCCACGGCCATGGGCATGTCGTTGACGATTGCGATTTTCATGCCCGCGCTCCTCCTATGAGCTCAACCACTGCATCGAGCAGGGCGTCGTCATGAAAACTGGCTTTGGCTAGATAATAGTCGGCTCCGGCGTCCAGTCCACGACGGCGGTCCTCTTCACGATCCTTGTAGGACACCACCATCACCGGCAGCGATTGCAGGCGGTTGTCCCGACGCAGCAATGACACCAGTTCGATACCGTCCATGCGCGGCATGTCAATGTCGGTGATCAGCAGATCGAAATCCTCCGAACGCAGGGCATTCCAGCCATCCATGCCATCGACCGCCACGGCCACGTCGTAGCCGCGGTTGAGCAACAACTTGCGCTGCAATTCGCGCACGGTCAGGGAATCGTCCACCACCAGAACCCGCTTGCGGGCTGCTTCAGCGGCTTGGTTACCGTGCCGGGCAATGCGCTCCAGACGCCCGGTGTTGAGCAGTTTGTCCACCGAGCGCAGCATGTCCTCGACATCGACGATCAACACCACCGAACCGTCGTCGAGCAGGGCCCCGGCGGAAATATCCTGGACCTTGCCCAGTCGCTCGTCCAGCGGCAGCACCACCAGGGTCCGCTCACCGATAAAGCGCTCGACCGCCACGCCATAGATCGCATCACGCTCGCGAATCACCACGACTTTCAGGGTCTGCTGGCTGCCCTGGCTCGCCGGGCGTTGCAACAACTGGCTGGCGGCGACCAGCCCGACGTGGCGGCCTTCATGCCAGAAATGCTGGCGCCCCTCGACCTGCACGATATCCGCCGGTTCCAGATCGCACATGCGTTCGATGTGGGCCAACGGGAAGGCATAGGCCTCGTCGCCGACTTCCACCACCAGGCTGCGCACTACCGACAGGGTCAGCGGCACTTCGAGGTGAAAACGACTGCCCTCGCCCGCCGTCTGCTCCAGCAGCACCGCACCGCGTAACTGACGGACCATGTGCTGCACCGCGTCCAGGCCGACACCGCGTCCGGAGACTTCGGTGACAGTATCGCGCAGGCTGAAACCCGGCAGGAACAGGAAGGTCAGCAGCTCTTCTTCGCTCAACTGCGCGGCAGTCTCGGGCGGCGACAACTGGCGTTCGATGATGCTGCGGCGGACCTTTTCCAGATCGACGCCATTGCCGTCATCGCTGAGTTCCAGCACCAGCAACCCGGCCTGATGGGAGGCGCGCAAGCGGATCAGCCCTTCTTCCGGTTTGCCGGCCAACAGCCGCTGCTGTGGGGTTTCAATGCCATGATCGACTGCATTGCGCAGCAGGTGCGTCAATGGAGCCTCAAGCTTTTCCAACACGTCGCGGTCGACCTGGGTCTTCTCGCCCTCGATCTCCAGCCGCACCTGTTTACCGAGGCTGCGGCCCAGGTCACGAACCATCCGCACCTGTCCGGTCAACACATCGGCGAACGGCCGCATGCGACAGGCCAGGGCCGTGTCATACAGTACTTGTGCGCGCTGGCCGGCCTGCCAGGCGAATTCGTCCAGTTCGGCGTTTTTCTCCACCAGCAATTGCTGGGATTCGGCCAGTAACCGGCGCGCGTCATCGAGGGCTTCCCGGGCTTCGAGGCTCAGGGCATGATCCTTGAGGTGGACGTTGAGGTTTTCCAGCGCCCGCAGCCCATTGTTTTGCATGCGCTTGAGACGCTGCATGGTGGCCAGGTGCGGTTTGAGCCGCAGGGTTTCCACCAGGGATTTGCTCGACAGATCGAGCAGGCTGTTCAACCGCTCGGCCGTCACCCGCAGCACGCGTTCGCCGTTTTCGGCGGTGCGTCGAGTCTTTTTCGGCGCGGCCACCGACTCGCCAGGCAGCGGCTCGACGACCGCGACGGGCTCTTCAACGTTTGGCGCGGGCGCTTCCAGTTGCCGCTCAGCCATCAGCGGCGTGGCCGCTGCGATGGTGGGCATGGCAGCGGCAGCCGGATCGAGCAAGCGTGCCATCAGGGCAACATACGCTTCGATGACCGCAGGCTCCGGCGCGTTGTTCGGTGTCGCGATGCGCATCAGCAGATCGGTGCCTTGCAGCAACGCATCGATGTGTTCGGGACGCAGGTACAGCCGCCCTTCCTGAGCGCTGACCAGGCAATCCTCCATGACATGGGCAACACTGACCCCGGCATCGACACCGACGATCCGCGCCGCGCCCTTGAGTGAGTGCGCCGCCCGCATGCACGATTCGAGCTGATCGGCCTGGGTCGGGTCGCGCTCCAGCGCCAGCAGGCCCGCGCTCAGCACCTGGGTCTGGGCTTCGGCTTCCAGGCTGAACAGTTCCAGCAAAGAGGCATCGCGCATTTGTTCGGGGGTCATGACAGGCTCCGGGTCACGGCGGACAACAACTGTTCTTCATCCAGCCAACGCAGGCTGCGACCTTTGAAGGGCAGCACGCCACGGGTGTATCTGGTACTGGCCTGGGTGCCGGAGCGCGACGCCGCCTCGAGGGTGCGCTCATCTATAGCGTGAATCCCGTCCACTTCGTCCACCGGCACCACCACCGGCCCTCCATTGGCGGCGATGATCAACATGCGCGGCATAATCCGCGTGCCGGAGGGCACGGTGCTGGCGCCGTCGAGCCCCAGCAACTCCACCAGCGACAGGCACGCCACCAGCGCCCCCCGTACGTTCGCCACCCCGAGCAAGGCCCGGGATCGCTGGTGCGGCAGCGAGTGAATAGCCTGCTGCGGCGCCACTTCCACCAGCGTGCGTGTGGCCAGCCCCAGCCATTCTTCGCCGAGGCGGAACATCAGCAACGAGCGGGTTTTCACCTCGCTTTCCACCGACGCGGACAGGTGAGCGCGATCTTCCTGCTGCAACGCGTAACGATCCAGCAAGCGCGTCGCGGCGGCCGAGTACACCGCGCAATTGCGGCAATGAATGTGTTCGATCAACAGCGGGCAGGACTTGTCGCCACGGATACCAATGCGGTTCCAGCAATCGTCGATGGCCTGGGCATCTTCATGGGTGACGCTAAAGGTGTCGGAGGCGATCATCGTTTACGCTCACTGTCGGCGGCGCGCTCGCTGCGGGCGGCGCGGTCCTGCAATCGTCTGGCACCCACGGTGTCGCCCTGGGATTGCAGCAAGGCGGCCAGATGCATCAACGCGTCGGGGTGTTGTGGTTCGAGGTACAACGCCTTGCGATAAAAGCCTTGGGCCTCCAGGGCACTGCCGGCGACATCGCTGAGCAACCCCAGCCAGTAAAACACCTGGGCCACGGGCTCATGGCTGCGCAGGTATATCTCGCAAGCGGCACGGGCCTCGGCACTTTTGCCTTCGTTGGCCAGCGCGGCGATATTCGCCAGCAGTGCGGCGGCATCGGAACCACCCGGTTGCGCCGCAGGCGCGGGCCGCGCAATGTTCGCAAACGGGCGCCTGGCGACCGGTGGCGGCACACCGTTGCGCACCGGTTGCGGCACCGGCAAGGGCACCGGTCTCGGTGTAGACATGTGCGTAGCAGCGAATGCCGGCCCAGGCTCTGGGTCCACGGCACTCTGGCGACTGAAGGCAAAAGATTGCGGGATGCCGATCGAGCGCATGCCCAGACGACCCAGCAGACTGCCTTCGGCCGGGCCGATAAATAGCACGCCATCGAGATGGGTCAGACGCTTGAGGACTTCGAACACCTGTTTTTGCGTCGGCAGGTCGAAGTAGATCAGCAGATTGCGACAGAACACAAAGTCATAGGGCGATTCATTGGCGAGCAGGCCTGGGTCAAGCAGATTGCCGACCTGCAAACGTACTTGCTCCACCACCCGAGCACTAAGGCGATAGCCGTCGTTTTCGGCAGTGAAATAGCGGTCGCGATAAGCGATGTCCTGGCCGCGAAACGAGTTCTTGCCGTAGAGCGCACACCGGGCCTTTTCCACCGACATCGGGCTGACATCCATGCCTTCGACCTTGAACTGGTGCGGCTTGAACCCGGCATCCAGCAGCGCCATGGCAATCGAGTACGGCTCTTCGCCGGTGGAACACGGCAAGCTGAGAATTCGCAGGGCACGCATGTTGTTGATGTCGGCCAGGCGCCTGGTCGCCAGCTTCGCCAAGGTCGCGAAGGATTCCGGGTAACGGAAAAACCAGGTCTCCGGGACAATCACCGCCTCGATCAGCGCTTGTTGCTCGTCGCGGGAGCCCTGCAAGGTGCGCCAGTATTCGTCGGCCGTTTGCACCTGGGACGCGGTGCTGCGCTGGCGCACCGCGCGCTCGATGATTGCCGGGCCGACCGACGTCACGTCGAGGCCGATACGTTCCTTGAGAAAGTCGAAAAACCGCTGATCGCTGCTCATGACAATTCCTCTATCAGCGCCGGATCAAACGGTGGTGACGGAAACAGCAATGCACGCACCTGATCGTCCAGAAGATCGGCGACCCGCACCCATTGCAGCAGTCCTTGCGCATCTTCACGAACAGGCCCGAGGTAGGGTGCCCGGGGATTGTCCAGCCCGTAGGGCTGAAAGTCCGCAGGGTTGCAGCGCAACGTGTCGGTGGCCTGTTCCAGGATCAGCCCGAGCAAATGCGCCTGCGTACGTTCATCCGCACGGTAATGCACCAGCACCAGCCGAGTGCTGGTGCGCGCCCGGGCCGGCGTGCCAAAGGTCAGCGCGCTGAGGTCGATCACCGGCACCACCGCGCCACGCCAGGCGAACACTCCCGCCACCCAGTGCGGCGCATGGGCAATCGGCTTCAAGGGCAGGCGCGGCAGCACTTCCGCCACTTCGATGGCTTGCAAGGCATAGCGCTCGCTGCCGATGCGGAACACCAGGAACAACGCATGCAACGCTTGCTTCACGGCAGGGCGTTTGGCGGTGAGTTCGCTCATCAGACTTTGAATCGCGAAACGCCGCTGCGCAGCCCGACGGCCACCTGGCTCAGTTCGTCGATGGCGAAACTGGCCTGGCGCAGGGATTCGACGGTCTGGCTGCTGGCGTCGCCCAACTGCACCAGCGCGTGGTTGATCTGCTCGGCGCCGGTGGCCTGGGCCTGCATGCCCTCGTTGACCATCAACACCCGTGGTGCCAACGCCTGGACCTGATGGATGATCTGCGACAACTGCTCACCCACCTGCTGCACTTCGGACATGCCGCGGCGCACTTCTTCGGAGAACTTGTCCATGCCCATTACCCCGGCCGACACCGCCGACTGGATCTCGCGCACCATCTGTTCGATGTCATAGGTGGCGACGGCGGTCTGGTCGGCCAGGCGCCGCACTTCGGTGGCGACCACGGCAAAACCGCGACCGTACTCACCGGCCTTCTCGGCCTCGATGGCGGCGTTAAGCGACAGCAGGTTGGTCTGGTCGGCGACCTTGACGATGGTCACTACCACTTGATTGATGTTGCCGGCCTTCTCGTTGAGGATCGCCAGTTTGGCGTTGACCAGGTCGGCTGCGCCCATCACCGAGTGCATGGTTTCTTCCATGCGCGCCAGGCCCTGTTGCCCGGAACCAGCGGCGACCGACGCCTGATCGGCAGCGGTGGAGACTTCGGTCATGGTCCGCACCAGGTCCCGCGAGGTGGCGGCGATTTCCCGGGATGTCGCACCGATCTCGGTGGTGGTGGCGGCGGTTTCGGTGGCGGTGGCCTGCTGTTGCTTGGAGGTCGCGGCAATCTCGGTAACCGACGTGGTGACCTGCACCGACGAGCGCTGGGCCTGGGACACCAGCGAGGTCAGCTCGGTCATCATGTCGTTGAAGCCGGTTTCCACGGCGCCGAACTCGTCCTTGCGCTCCAGATTCAGGCGACGGCTCAGATCGCCGGTACGCATCACCTCGAGGATCTGCACGATACGGTTCATCGGCGCCATGATCGCGCGCATCAGCAGCAGACCGCAGAGGCCGGCGGCCAGTACCGCGATCAACAGGGAAATGCCCATGATGACTTTGGCGGTAAGTACTGCATCGTCGATGGCCGCAATATCCATGTCGGCCACGGACTTGTTATGCAGCAGGATGTCATTGACCTTCATTCGACCCGCCGTCCAGGCCGGCGTCAGCTGTTCTCTGAACAGCTTGATGGCATCGGCATCCTGATTGCGTTTATGCAACTCAATCACGGCGGCCAGAATCCGGTGGTATTCCTCGTGGAGTTTCTGGAACGCGGCGTACTCGGTCCGGTCTTCATCGTCGGTGATGGTCTGGCGATAAAGCTCCATCTGCTCTTGCAGGCGCGCGGAATACCCCTTGAAGTCCGCGGCATCCTCATTGTTGAAGCCCTGCCCTTCTTCAAGGCCAAGCTTGGCTTGTATCCGCAGATAACTGTCGGACCAGGCGCCGCGAATCATCGAACTGTAAAACAACCCCGGCAACGCATCCTCGCGCACGCTTGCTTCGCTGGTTTCGATCTTCAACAGCCGCGAGTAGGAAACGACCACCATCAGCAACATGATGGCGATGATGACTGCAAAACTCGCCAAAATGCGTTGGCGCAACGTCCAGTTCTTCACAGGCTGTCCTCGGGGGTAATTCGAAATGCGGGGGAGTATAGCCGAGGGCGGTGTTTCATTTATAAGACGGGTGCGCACCACTTCTCATCCTGCCGGAAAAAGGCAGGATTGGCTCTGGAGGGGACTGTCCGCGGGAGGTGTGCCAGTGGTGATTTGGCAGAATGGGGCCGTGGTTCGGTCATGGAGGAGATGGCGTGGCGCAATACGCTTTCGCGAGCAGGCTCGCTCCCACAGTGGTCTTGTGCACATCAATCCATTGCAGGAGCGAGGCTTGCCCGCGAAGTCGGCCTGAAGGTTTACACAGCAGCCAGCCGTACCTGTTTCTCCAGCTCAGCCTTCAACCCCGGCTCCAGCTTGAGCTGACGCGCCAGTTCATCGAGGTAGGACTTCTCCATGAAGCTCTCCTCGTCCACCAGCATCACACTGGCGATGTACATCTCGGCGGCCATTTCCGGGGTGCGGGCGGCGCGGGCGACATCGCTGGGGTCCAGTGGTTTGTTGAGTTCGGCGTGCAGCCAGTTGTGCAGCTCCTGATCGTTGTCGAGTTTGGTGAACTCACCCTCGATCAGCTCGCGCTCACGTTCGTCGATGTGACCGTCAGCCTTGGCCGCGGCCACCAGGGCTTTGAGAATCGCCTGGCTGTGCTGCTCGACTTGCGCAGCGGGCAAGCGGTCGAGCGTCTGCGGCTCTGCCTTCGATGCGCCGCCCTGCTGGGCCTGCCAGTTTCCATAGGCTTTGTAGGCCAGCACGCCCAATGCGGCGAGGCCGCCATAGACCGCGACTTTGCCGCCCACTTTTCGCGCTTTCTTGCTGCCCAGCAGCAACCCCATGGCACCGGCCGCCAGTGCACCGCCGCCGGCGCCCGACAGCAAACTGCCAAGCCCGCCCGAACCGCCGTTACCACCAAGCAACCCGCCCAACCCACCAGACGCCTTGTTCTGCGCCCCACCGGCCTTGTTCTGCAACATGTCCTGGCCCGACTTGAGCAGCTGATCGAGCAATCCACGGGTGTTCATTTTCTGCCTCCACTAAAAGGTTTTACCGAACCTTGAGGCCACCAGCCTAGTTCGAAAGTGCCCAAAGTCTGCCCACGAGAGTGCTTCCAGATGTTGCTCCGCCCGTTTTTCAACTTGCCGCGTGAGACGTGCGGCTTGCAGCTGCTTTCAGAAATTTAGATATACGCTCGAATAAATCGATAAAAACCGCCCACCGGGTACGCTCTCCATGATGACCTTGCGTCAGATCCGTCATTTCATTGCCGTGGCCGAGACCGGCTCGATCTCCGCCGCTGCGCAAACCGCGTTTATTTCCCAGTCCACCCTGACCCTGGCGATCCAGCAGCTGGAGCAGGAAATCGGCGTCGGCCTGTTCAACCGACACGCCAAGGGCATGACCCTGACCCACCAGGGTCATCAGTTCCTGCGCCAGGCACACCTGATACTCGCCACGGTCGACAACGCCAAACGCAGCCTGCAACAGAGCACTGACCAGGTCGCCGGGCAGTTGATCGTCGGGGTGACCAGCCTGGTGGCCGGTTATTACCTGGCGGATTTGCTCACCCGTTTCCAGCGCGCCTACCCCAACGTCGAAATCCGCGTGATGGAGGACGAACGCCCTTACATCGAGCATTTGCTGGTCAGCGGCGAGATCGATGTAGGCGTACTGATTCTTTCCAATCTTGAAGACCGCCACGCCTTGCAGACCGAGGTGTTGACCCATTCACCCCACCGACTCTGGTTGCCGGCCCAGCATCCATTGCTGGAACACGACAGCATCAACCTCGCCGACGTGGCCCGCGAGCCGTTGATCCAGCTGAACGTCGATGAAATGGATCGCAACGCCCAGCGCATGTGGACGGCCGCCTCGCTGCAGCCTCGCATCACCTTGCGTACGGCCTCGACCGAGGCAGTGCGAAGCCTGGTGGCCGCCGGGCTGGGGGTGTCGATCCAGCCGGACATGACCTACCGCCCCTGGTCACTGGAGGGCGACATCATTGAAGCGCGGCCCATTGCCGACCTGAGCCAGACCCTCGACGTCGGCCTGGCCTGGCGTCGCGGCACCGCCCGCCCAGCGTTGGTGGACCCCTTCCTGACGGTTGCCCGCGAGCAGCCCCACGGCGGACGCAAGCCATCTATTTAATCGAACGGCACCTTCAGTATTTAGTATTTGTCGACCTCGGGTCCGCGCACTAGTCTTGATCCATCTATATAAGACGGTCGGGCCCCAGTCACAGGGAGCAGCATGGCCACACAAGAAAAGAGAACCCGAAAAATGGCTGGCGCGCAGACCCCGTTGTTCACCGCGTTGTTGATCGATGGCGAATTGGTCGCGGGCCAGGGTTTTGTCGAACCGATCCTCAATCCGGCTACCGGCGAAATCCTGACGCAGATCGCTGAAGCCAGCACCGAACAGGTCGAGGCCGCCATCCTGGCCGCTCACCGCGCCTTCGCCAGTTGGTCGCGCACCACACCGCAGCAGCGCTCGAACCTGCTGCTGGGCATCGCCGATGCCATCGAAAAAAACGCCGATTTGCTCGCCCGCCTCGAAGCCCTGAACTGCGGCAAGCCGTTGCACCTGGCCCGTCAGGACGATTTGAGCGCCACCGTCGACGTATTCCGCTTCTTCGCCGGTGCCGTGCGTTGCCAGACCGGCCAGCTCAGCGGTGAATACCTGCCCGGCTACACCAGCATGGTGCGCCGCGATCCGATTGGCGTGGTGGCGTCGATTGCGCCATGGAACTACCCGATCATGATGGCCGCGTGGAAAATCGCCCCGGCCCTGGCCGCCGGCAACACTTTAGTGTTCAAGCCATCGGAGCACACCCCCCTGTCGATCCTGGCCCTCGCCCCGTTGCTGGCCGAGATCCTGCCACGCGGTGTGATCAACATTATCTGCGGTGGCGGCGAAGGGGTTGGCAGCCACTTGGTCAGCCATCCCAAGGTGCGCATGGTGTCGCTGACCGGCGATATCGTCACCGGCCAGAAAATCCTTCAGGCCGCCGCCAAAACCCTCAAGCGCACTCACCTTGAACTGGGCGGCAAAGCCCCGGTGATCGTCTGCAACGACGCCGACATTCAGGCCGTGGTCGACGGCGTGCGTACCTATGGCTACTACAACGCTGGTCAGGACTGCACGGCGGCGTGCCGGATTTATGCACAGGCCGGGATTCACGACCGCCTGGTGGCCGAACTCGGCGTGGCGGTCAGCAGCCTGCGTTTCGCCGGCAAGCGCGATGCCGACAATGAAATCGGCCCGCTGATCAGCACCCGCCAACGCGACCGCGTGGCCAGCTTCGTCGAACGTGCCCTCGGCCAGCCGCACATCGAACGGGTAACCGGCGCAGCGGTGCATTCCGGCGCCGGTTTCTATTACCAGCCGACCTTGCTGGCCGGCTGCAAGCAGGGCGACGAAATCGTCCAGCGCGAAGTGTTCGGGCCGGTGGTGACCGTGACCCGTTTCGATGAACTGGAACAAGCAGTGGACTGGGCCAACGATTCGGAATACGGCCTGGCGTCCTCGGTCTGGACCCAGAACCTCGACAAGGCGATGCAAGTCGCCGCGCGCTTGCAGTACGGCTGCACCTGGATCAACAGCCATTTCATGCTGGTCAGTGAAATGCCCCACGGTGGGCTCAAGCGTTCGGGCTACGGCAAAGACCTGTCCAGCGACTCACTCCAGGACTACAGCGTGGTGCGGCACATTATGGCCCGGCATGGCCGGGAGCTTTAAGCGGCAAGCTACAAGCTGCAAGTCAAAGCCGTGCGCGACTCGCTGTTACTTGCAGCTTGCGGCTTGAAGCTTGCAGCTACTCTCAATCAACCACTAATAAACAAAAGAGAGGTTTCCATGTTCGTGCACAAGACCGCACTGCTCAGTGCAATCACCACCGCGCTGCTGGCGAGCGCCACCCTCCAGGCCGCCGAGCCGCTCAAGGCTGTCGGCGCCGGCGAAGGTCAGCTGGATATCGTGGCATGGCCCGGTTACATCGAACGTGGCGAAAGCGACAAGGCCTACGACTGGGTGACCGGTTTCGAGAAGGAAACCGGCTGCAAGGTCAATGTGAAAACCGCTGCCACTTCCGATGAGATGGTCAGCCTGATGGCCAAGGGGGGCTACGACCTGGTGACGGCGTCCGGCGACGCGTCCCTGCGCCTGATCGTCGGCAAGCGTGTGCAGCCGATCAACACCGCGTTGATCCCGAACTGGAAGAACCTCGACCCGCGTCTCAAGGACGGCCCTTGGTACGTCGTCAATAAACAAACCTACGGGACTCCGTATCAGTGGGGGCCGAACGTGCTGATGTACAACACCAACGTATTCAAGACAGCGCCGGACAGCTGGAGTGTGGTGTTCGAAGAGCAAACCTTTCCGGACGGCAAGTCCAACAAGGGTCGGGTTCAGGCTTACGACGGCCCGATCTACATCGCCGATGCGGCGCTGTACCTCAAGGCAAAACAGCCGGAACTGGGCATCAAGGACCCGTACGAACTCAATGAAGCGCAGTACAAAGCGGCGCTGGACCTGCTTCGCAAGCAACAGCCTTTGATCCACCGCTACTGGCATGACGCGACCGTACAGATGAGTGACGTCAAGAACGAAGGCGTGGCAGCGTCCAGTACGTGGGGCTACATGGTCAACGGCCTGGTGGCTGACAAACAGCCGGTGGCCTCGGTCATTCCAAAAGAAGGTGCAACAGGCTGGGCCGACACCACGATGCTGCACGTCGACGCCAAGCACCCCAACTGCGCCTACAAGTGGATGGACTGGTCGCTGCAACCGAAAGTCCAGGGTGATCTGGCTGCGTGGTTCGGCTCGTTGCCAGCAGTACCGGCGGCGTGCAAGGAAAGCGAGTTGCTGGGCGCCGAGGGCTGCAAGAACAACGGTTTCGACAACTTCGACAAGATCGCCTTCTGGAAAACCCCACAAGCTGAAGGCGGCAAATTCGTGCCCTACAGCCGCTGGACCCAGGACTACATCGCGATCATGGGCGGTCGCTAATCCGACCGCCCCTTGTGGGAGCGAGCCTGCTCGCGAAGAGGGCATCACAGTCAAATCAACTGCTGACTGATTCACCGCCTTCGCGAGCAGGCTCGCTCCCACATTGGATCACCGCCGTGCCGCTACCGCGCGCGGCCAACAGATAAAAGATGTCGTTTTTTCAGAAGTCCAGGCAGGGCCGCTGCGACGGCTCTCGCCTTTTCGGAGCACCGCACCATGACGCTTGCAGTCCAGTTCACCAACGTTTCCCGTCAGTTCGGCGAAGTGAAAGCCGTTGACCGGGTTTCCATCGACATTCAGGACGGCGAGTTTTTCTCCATGCTGGGGCCTTCCGGCTCGGGTAAAACCACTTGTCTGCGCCTGATCGCCGGTTTCGAACAACCGAGCGCGGGCTCGATCCGGATTCATGGCGAGGAAGCCGCCGGGCTACCGCCGTATCAGCGTGACGTGAACACCGTATTCCAGGATTACGCGCTGTTCCCGCACATGAACGTTCGCGACAACGTCGCCTACGGTT
This sequence comes from Pseudomonas sp. SDO5532_S415, assembly GCF_054071155.1. Classification (NCBI taxonomy): domain Bacteria; kingdom Pseudomonadati; phylum Pseudomonadota; class Gammaproteobacteria; order Pseudomonadales; family Pseudomonadaceae; genus Pseudomonas; species Pseudomonas sp. SDO5532_S415. The sequence continues at coordinate 22,799 of NZ_JBSVWS010000034.1, forward strand.
TGAAAGTCAAAGGCGTCGGCAAAGCCGAACGCTTGAAACGCGCCGAAGAAGCCCTCGACATGGTCGCCCTCGGTGGCTACGGCGAGCGCAAACCGGTGCAGCTCTCCGGTGGCCAGCGCCAGCGCGTGGCCCTGGCCCGTGCGCTGGTCAATCGGCCACGGGTGCTGCTGCTCGACGAACCCCTCGGTGCGCTGGACCTGAAGCTGCGCGAGCAGATGCAAGGCGAACTCAAGAAGCTGCAACGCCAACTCGGCATCACCTTCATTTTCGTCACTCACGACCAGACCGAAGCACTGTCGATGTCCGACCGCGTCGCCGTGTTCAACAAGGGCCGCATCGAACAGGTCGATTCGCCACGCAACCTGTACATGAAACCTTCGACTACCTTCGTCGCCGAGTTCGTCGGCACCTCCAACGTGATTCGCGGCGACCTGGCGAAGCAGTTGAGCGGTAATCCACAACCGTTTTCGATTCGCCCCGAACACGTGCGTTTCGCCGAAGGCCCACTGGCCAGCCATGAAATTGAAGTCAGCGGTCTGCTGCACGACATTCAGTACCAGGGCAGCGCCACCCGCTATGAACTGAAGCTGGAAAACGGCCAGACCCTGAACATCAGCCAGGCCAACAATCAGTGGCTGGATGTCAGCGCCCAGCACCAGACCGGGCAACGCCTCAGCGCACGGTGGGCCCGTGAAGCCATGGTCCCGCTGTTCGACACCGTTGCAGGCGGGGTGTGACATGAGCACCCTGGCCATCTCGCAAACCCCGTCCGGCGGCTCGCCGCTGCGCAGGTTTTCCAACCTGCTCTACCGCCGGCCGAACCTGTACCTGTCGATGCTGCTGGTGCCACCGCTGTTGTGGTTCGGCGCCATCTACCTGGGCTCGTTACTGACGTTGCTGTGGCAAGGTTTCTACACCTTCGACGACTTCACCATGGCGGTCACACCTGACCTGACCCTGGCGAACTTCGCCGCGCTGTTCCAGCCATCGAACTTCGACATCATCCTGCGCACCCTGAGCATGGCTATCGTAGTGTCCATCGCCAGCGCCATTGTCGCGTTCCCGATTGCCTATTACATGGCGCGCTACACCACCGGCAAGACCAAAGCGTTTTTCTACATCGCGGTGATGATGCCGATGTGGGCCAGTTACATCGTCAAGGCCTATGCCTGGACCCTGCTGCTGGCCAAGGGTGGCGTGGCACAGTGGTTCGTGCAGAACCTGGGGCTGGAACCGTTGTTGCAGTTCGTGCTGGGCATTCCCGGTGTCGGCGGCAGCACCTTGTCGACCTCGCACCTGGGGCGCTTCATGGTGTTCGTCTACATCTGGCTGCCGTTCATGATCCTGCCGATCCAGGCTTCGCTGGAACGCCTGCCGCCTTCGCTGCTGCAAGCCTCGGCAGACCTGGGCGCCAAGCCGCGCCAGACCTTCATGCAGGTGATTCTGCCGTTGTCGATTCCCGGCATTGCCGCCGGTTCCATCTTCACGTTTTCGCTGACCCTCGGCGATTTCATCGTGCCGCAACTGGTGGGTCCACCGGGGTACTTCGTGGGCAGCATGGTGTATGCCCAGCAAGGCGCGATCGGCAACATGCCGATGGCCGCCGCCTTCACCCTGGTGCCGATCGTGCTGATCGCCATCTACCTGTCCATCGTCAAACGACTGGGGGCCTTCGATGCACTCTGAGAAAGCTTCACTCGGCCTGAAAATCGCAGCCTGGGGCGGGCTGGTGTTCCTGCACTTCCCGATCCTGATCATCTTCCTGTACGCCTTCAACACCGAAGACGCGGCGTTCAGCTTTCCGCCCAAGGGCTTCACCCTGAAGTGGATCGGCGTGGCGTTCTCGCGACCGGACGTGCTGGAAGCCATCAAGCTGTCGCTGCAGATTGCCGCCGTCGCGACCTTGATTGCATTGGTCCTGGGCACCCTGGCTTCAGCGGCGCTGTATCGCCGGGACTTCTTCGGCAAGCAAGGGATCTCGCTGATGCTGATCCTGCCGATCGCCCTGCCGGGGATCATCACCGGGATCGCGCTGTTGGCAACCTTCAAGACGCTGGGCATCGAGCCTGGGATGTTCACCATCATCGTCGGCCACGCGACCTTCTGCGTGGTGATCGTCTACAACAACGTCATCGCCCGCTTGCGTCGCACCTCCCACAGCCTGATCGAGGCCTCGATGGACCTCGGCGCCGACGGTTGGCAGACCTTCCGCTACATCATCCTGCCCAACCTCGGCTCGGCGTTGCTGGCCGGCGGCATGCTCGCGTTCGCGCTGTCGTTCGACGAAATCATCGTCACCACCTTCACCGCCGGCCATGAACGTACGTTGCCGCTGTGGCTGCTCAACCAGCTCAGCCGCCCTCGGGACGTGCCGGTGACCAACGTCGTCGCGATGCTGGTGATGATCGTGACCATGCTGCCGATTCTCGGTGCCTATTACCTGACCCGTGGCGGGGAGAGCGTGGCGGGGAGTGGCGGGAAATAAATCAGAAACAGACAGCGAATATCCCCTGTGGGAGCGAGCCTGCTCGCGAAAGCGGTATGACATTCAACACAGATGTCGACTGCCAGGCCGCCTTCGCGAGCAGGCTCGCTCCCACAAAAACAAGAACTGCTTTGAAGAGGACAATGCCATGCAAACCCAACTCTTGATCAACGGCCAACTGGTCAACGGCGAAGGCCCCGCCCAACCGGTGTTCAACCCGGCACTGGGCCGCGTGCTGGTAGAAATCAACGAAGCCAGCGAATCCCAGGTCGACGCCGCCGTGCGCGCCGCCGATGCCGCGTTCGCCAACTGGTCGCACACGCCGCCGAAAGAACGTTCGCTGCTGCTGCTCAAACTCGCCGACGTCATCGAAGCCCACGGCGAAGAGCTGGCCAAACTGGAATCTGACAACTGCGGCAAGCCCTACAGTGCCGCGCTGAACGACGAGATCCCGGCGATTGCCGACGTGTTCCGCTTCTTCGCCGGCGCCAGCCGCTGCATGAGCGGTTCGGCCGGTGGTGAATACCTGCCCGGCCACACCTCGATGATCCGTCGCGACCCGGTGGGCGTGATCGCCTCCATCGCGCCATGGAACTACCCGCTGATGATGGTCGCCTGGAAAATCGCCCCTGCCCTCGCCGCCGGTAATACCGTGGTACTCAAGCCGTCGGAACAGACCCCGCTGACGGCGTTGCGTCTGGCCGAACTGGCGTCGGAGATTTTCCCGGCCGGAGTGCTCAACCTGGTGTTCGGCCGTGGTCCTACCGTGGGTAGCCCACTGGTCACTCACCCGAAAGTGCGCATGGTGTCGTTGACCGGCTCGATCGCCACCGGTTCGAACATCATTTCCAGCACCGCCGACAGCGTCAAACGCATGCACATGGAACTGGGTGGCAAGGCTCCGGTGATCATCTTCGACGACGCTGACATCGACGCCGCCGTGGAAGGCATCCGTACCTTCGGTTTCTACAATGCCGGCCAGGACTGCACCGCTGCCTGCCGGATTTATGCGCAGGAAGGCATCTACGAGAAATTCGTCGAGAAGCTCGGCGCCGCGGTCAGCCGCATCAAGTACGGCTTGCAGGATGACCCGGCCACCGAACTGGGCCCGCTGATCACCGCGCAACACCGCGACCGCGTGGCCGGTTTCGTCGAGCGTGCCGTAGCCCAGCCGCACATCCGCCTGATCACTGGCGGCAAAGCGGTGGATGGCAACGGCTTCTTCTTCGAGCCGACGGTGCTGGCCGACGCTCAGCAGGATGACGAAATCGTCCGCCGCGAAGTGTTCGGGCCGGTGGTGTCGGTGACCAGGTTCACCGATGAAGCCCAGGTGCTGGGTTGGGCCAACGACTCCGACTACGGCCTGGCGTCCTCGGTGTGGACCGCCGACGTCGGCCGCGCCCATCGCCTGTCGGCGCGGCTGCAGTACGGCTGCACCTGGGTCAACACCCACTTCATGCTCGTCAGCGAAATGCCCCATGGCGGTCAGAAACTGTCCGGCTACGGGAAGGACATGTCGATGTATGGCTTGGAGGATTACACCGTTGTGCGGCATGTGATGTTCAAGCACTAAAAAAAGCATCGCTGGCAAGCCAGCTCCCACAAGGGTCACCACTGAACCTGTGGGAGCTGGCTTGCCAGCGATTGCGTCACCTCGGTTTCAAGGTCGACCGGGATTACGCACCACCAAGTTTCAAACACAACAAAACCACCGATCCGGGCCGCGCCCCAAGGCCCCGCCACGGCATCGGCCATCCGAAATCTGCCGATTTTCCGGCGCAAACACATGAGTTCATCATCCGATCTCACTGCAGTCGTTACCGACAGCGATGCCGAGCAACTACGCAAACTGGGCTACACCTCCAACTTCAATCGCAGCATGAGCCTGTGGGAAAACTTCGCCCTGGGCTTCACGTATCTCTCGCCGGTCGTAGGGGTTTATACCCTCTTCCGCCTGTGCTTCGCCTTTCCCAATCGTTGGTGCTTGTAGCTGACCGGACAAATCGAGCGGATAAAAAAGGGAACCTGTAGGAGCGAGCTTGCTCGCGATGGATTCAAGAGCGCCGCGTACAACCAGTAAGCACGCGTAATCGTTCACGACCATCGCGAGCAAGCTCGCTCCTACAGAGGCCCACTCAAAACCTTGAAACACTCCTCATCGCATCCACCAGATACCGCATCGCAATCCGGTCGCTCTCCGACAGTTCGCGATAACGTTCCACCAGTTTCATTTCCTCGGAGTTCAGTCGACGTCTTCGCCGGCCAGTGGATAGGCACGGAAAGATTCCCAATATTTCGGTGATGCCTTGTACTTTCGACATGGACGATGTCCTTCTCTACGTCAAAGAAAACTTCAGAAACCGCATCGCCCTATTCTTTTTTCAGCAGCTCCTTGTGCCAACTGAACTGCACCGGCCCGAAGGGCATAAACCGGTCATGAGCACAGAATAGAAATATTCCGGGCGCTGAAAAGCGGTTTTTAGAGTAATTAATCGAAAAAAGCAGAAATGCCCTGCAAATCAGAAGTCGCTGTCGGAATTGTTTCCCGACATGTCTTGTTTCACTCATGCGCTAGCGCCGTGCCATCAATCAATTTTGATCTGCCATCGAACGGTTTAAGCTATCCGACATCTGTTTAAAGTCCGATGCGTTTGGCCGAAGGCATGTCCGAACCGTTATTTCTGATCCAGCACGTGCCAGGAACGGCGCGGGATTGTTCACGACAGGTTGAATTTATGCACCGCAGGAATTTGCTCAAAGCCTCCATGGCCATTGCGGCTTACACCGGTTTGTCCGCCACCGGCCTGCTCGCCGCCCGCGCCTGGGCCGCCACCGGGGCCGCCGATGGCGAAGCCCGGTCGTTCGACTTCGAAGCCTTGAAGATCCAGGCCAAGCAGCTCGCCAGCAATCGCTACCAGGACACCAAGCAGGTATTGCCACCGACCCTGGCGACCATGACCCCGCAGAACTTCAACGCGATCCGCTACGACGGCGCCCATTCGCTGTGGAAAGAAAACAAGGGGCAGCTGGATGTGCAGTTTTTCCACGTCGGCATGGGCTTCAAGCAGCCGGTGCGCATGTACAGCGTCGATCCCAAGACCCGCATGGCCCGCGAAGTGCATTTCCGCCCGTCGCTGTTCAACTATGAAAACACCACGGTCGACACCAAGCAGCTCACCGGCGACCTGGGGTTTTCCGGTTTCAAACTGTTCAAGGCCCCGGAACTGGACAAGCACGACGTGGTGTCTTTCCTCGGCGCCAGCTACTTCCGCGCAGTGGATGCCACCGGCCAGTACGGCTTGTCGGCCCGCGGTCTGGCGATCGACACCTACGCCAAGAAGCGCGAAGAATTCCCCGACTTCACCAAGTTCTGGTTCGAAACCCCGGACAAGGACAGCACCCGCTTCGTGGTCTACGCCCTGCTCGACTCGCCAAGTGCCACCGGTGCCTACCGTTTTGACATCGATTGCCAGGCCGAGCGCGTGGTGATGGAGGTGGACGCACACGTCAACGCCCGCACCGCCATCGATCAACTGGGCATTGCACCGATGACCAGCATGTTCAGCTGCGGCACCCACGAACGGCGGATGTGCGACACCATTCACCCGCAGATCCACGACTCCGATCGCCTGGCGATGTGGCGCGGCAATGGCGAGTGGATCTGCCGTCCGCTGAACAACCCGGCCAAACTGCAGTTCAACGCCTTCGCCGACAAGGACCCGAAAGGTTTCGGCCTGGTGCAGACCGACCACGAGTTCGCCAGTTATCAGGACACCGTCGACTGGTACAGCCGGCGCCCAAGCCTGTGGGTCGAACCTACGACGGCGTGGGGCGAAGGCTCGGTCGATCTGCTGGAGATCCCTACCACCGGCGAAACCATGGACAACATCGTCGCCTTCTGGACGCCGAAGAAACCGGTGGCGGCCGGCGATTCGCTGAACTACGGCTACAAGCTGTACTGGAGCGCACTGCCACCGGTCGGCACGCCGCTGGCGCGAGTCCACGCGACCCGCTCCGGGATGGGCGGCTTCACCGAAGGCTGGGCGCCGGGCGAACATTACCCGCCAGTCTGGGCTCGCCGGTTTGCCGTGGACTTTTCAGGCGGAGGCCTGGATCGCTTGCCCGAGGGTGCCGGCATTGAACCGGTGGTCACCTGTTCGAACGGAGAGGTCAAGGATTTCAGCGTGCTGGTGCTCGATGACATCAAGGGCTATCGCATCCTGTTCGACTGGTACCCGACCAATGACAGCGTAGAACCCGTCGAACTGCGCCTGTTCATCCGCACCAACGACCGCACGCTCAGTGAAACCTGGTTGTACCAGTATTTCCCGCCGGCTCCGGACAAGCGCAAATACCCCTGATCCAGGGTTGCGCCCATTCAGCATTCGGTTTTCCGAACGCGACCTGTCGGTCGGTTCGGTTAACCGGATCATTCAGCGTTAAAAACCCCGCCACAAATAATTAATTTCCTTATAAATCAATTAGTTGATTCATTCATCCTGGCCTGGCACGGGTCATGCTCTACACTTCTTCGATGAATGCCTGTTGTGCCAACACTTCAGGAGCCATCAGGCATTCGCAGCACAAAAGGGCCGATGAACTGGCTCCATAAAAAAAACAATGTCGAGGAAAATTTGATGCGCATCGTTCCCCATATCCTGGGCGCAGCCATTGCTGCCGCTCTGATCAGCACGCCAGTTTTCGCCGCCGAACTCACCGGCACCCTGAAGAAAATCAAAGAGTCCGGTGTTATCACCCTCGGGCATCGTGACGCTTCCATTCCTTTCTCCTACATCGCGGACGCTTCCGGCAAGCCGGTCGGCTACTCCCACGACATCCAGCTGAAAGTCGTCGAAGCCCTGAAAAAAGACCTGGACATGCCGAACCTGCAGGTCAAGTACAACCTGGTCACCTCGCAAACCCGTATCCCGCTGGTGCAGAACGGCACCGTGGACCTGGAGTGCGGCTCCACCACCAACAACGTCGAGCGTCAGCAGCAAGTTGACTTCTCCGTCGGCATCTTCGAAATCGGTACCCGCCTGCTGTCCAAAGCAGACTCCAAGTACAAGGATTTCCCGGATCTGGCCGGCAAGAACGTCGTGACCACCGCCGGCACCACCTCCGAGCGCATCCTCAAGGCGATGAACGCCGACAAGCAGATGGGCATGAACGTCATCTCCGCCAAAGACCACGGCGAGTCCTTCCAGATGCTGGAAACCGGCCGTGCCGTTGCGTTCATGATGGACGACGCCCTGTTGGCCGGTGAAGCCGCCAAGGCCAAGAAGGCAAGTGACTGGGCCGTGACCGGTACTCCACAGTCCTACGAAATCTACGGCTGCATGGTGCGTAAAGGCGACGAGCCGTTCAAAAAGGCTGTAGACGACGCCATCAAGGCGACCTACGCATCGGGCGAGATCAACAAGATCTACGAAAAATGGTTCATGCAGCCAATTCCGCCGAAGAACCTGAACCTGAACTTCCCGATGAGCGACGAGCTCAAGGCCCTGATCGCCAATCCGACCGATAAAGCGGCTGACGACAAGAAATCCTGATTTCTGACTAACCTTATCTCCCAAGAGGGCCTGTGCCCTCTTGGGAGGTTGTCACTCCCTGCTGGCATTTTTGGAAACACTCGGACCGGTGGCTGTCGAGCCGATCGTGTGTGCCTGCCCTTCAAGAGCAGGCGGGAACGGAGCTTCCCCCAAGCGGGTACATCGATTGATCTCAAGGGGAGACCCTAATGAATTACAACTGGGACTGGGGCGTGTTCTTCAAGTCCACCGGCGTGGGCAGCGAGACTTATCTCGACTGGTTCATCTCCGGGCTGGGCTGGACCATCGGCATCGCCATCGCGGCCTGGATCATCGCCCTGATACTGGGTTCGGTCCTGGGTGTCATGCGCACCGTGCCGAACCGCATCGTATCGGGCATCGCCACCTGCTACGTCGAACTCTTCCGTAACGTGCCGCTGCTGGTTCAGCTGTTCATCTGGTACTTCCTGGTGCCCGACCTGCTGCCGCCGGATTTGCAAGAGTGGTACAAGCAGGACCTGAACCCGACCACCTCGGCCTTCCTCAGCGTCGTCGTGTGCCTGGGCCTGTTCACCGCAGCCCGCGTTTGTGAGCAAGTGCGCACCGGCATCCAGGCGCTGCCAAAAGGCCAGGAATCCGCCGCCCGCGCCATGGGCTTCAAACTGCCGCAGATCTACTGGAACGTGCTGCTGCCCCAGGCTTACCGGATCATCATTCCGCCGCTTACCTCGGAGTTTCTCAACGTCTTCAAGAACTCGTCCGTGGCTTCGCTGATCGGCCTGATGGAGCTGCTAGCGCAGACCAAACAGACCGCGGAGTTCTCGGCCAACCTGTTCGAAGCGTTCACCCTGGCCACGCTGATCTACTTCACCCTGAACATGAGCCTGATGCTGCTGATGCGCATGGTCGAGAAGAAAGTCGCCGTACCGGGCCTGATTTCCGTAGGGGGTAAATGATGGAATTCGATTTCTCGGGCATCATCCCGTCCCTGCCGGGCTTGTGGAACGGCATGATCATGACCCTCAAGCTGATGGCCCTGGGCGTGGTCGGCGGGATCATTCTCGGCACCCTCCTGGCCCTGATGCGCCTGTCCCACAACAAACTGCTGTCGAACATCGCCGGCGCCTACGTCAACTATTTCCGTTCGATTCCGTTGCTGCTGGTCATCACCTGGTTTTACCTGGCGGTGCCGTTCGTGCTGCGCTGGATCACCGGCGAAGACACCCCGATCGGCGCATTTGCCTCCTGCATCGTGGCCTTCATGATGTTCGAAGCGGCGTACTTCTGCGAAATCGTCCGCGCTGGCGTGCAGTCGATTCCCAAGGGGCAGATGGGTGCCGCCCAGGCGCTGGGCATGAACTATGGCCAGATGATGCGCCTGATCATCCTGCCGCAAGCGTTCCGCAAGATGACCCCGCTGTTGCTGCAACAGAGCATCATCCTGTTTCAGGACACCTCGCTGGTCTACGCCGTCGGCCTGGTGGACTTCCTCAATGCTTCGCGCGCCAGTGGCGACATCATTGGCCGCTCCAATGAGTTCCTGATCTTCGCAGGTCTCGTGTACTTCATCATCAGCTTTGCCGCCTCGCAGCTGGTCAAGCGTCTGCAAAAAAGGTTCGCCGTATGATCTCTATCAAAAACATCAACAAGTGGTATGGGGACTTCCAGGTGCTGACTGATTGCAGCACCGAGGTCAAAAAAGGCGAAGTGATCGTGGTGTGCGGGCCGTCCGGTTCCGGCAAATCGACCCTGATCAAATGCGTCAACGCTCTGGAACCGTTCCAGAAAGGCGACATCGTGGTCGATGGCACCTCCATTGCCGACCCGAAGACCAACCTGCCGAAGCTGCGCTCGCGCGTGGGCATGGTGTTCCAGCATTTCGAACTGTTCCCGCACCTGACCATCACCGAAAACCTGACCATCGCGCAGATCAAGGTGCTGGGCCGCAGCAAGGAAGAAGCCACCAAGAAAGGCCTGCAACTGCTGGAACGTGTCGGCCTCTCGGCTCACGCCCACAAGCACCCGGGCCAACTGTCCGGTGGCCAGCAGCAGCGTGTGGCGATTGCCCGTGCGCTGGCGATGGACCCGATTGTCATGCTGTTCGACGAACCGACCTCGGCACTGGACCCGGAAATGGTCAACGAAGTGCTGGACGTGATGGTGCAACTGGCCCACGAAGGCATGACCATGATGTGCGTGACCCACGAAATGGGCTTCGCCCGTAAAGTGGCCGACCGCGTGATCTTCATGGACCAGGGCAAAATCATCGAAGACTGCAAGAAAGAGGAGTTCTTCGGCGACATCAGCCACCGCGCCGAGCGTACGCAGCACTTCCTCAACAAGATTCTGCAGCACTAAGAAAGACACCGCTCCCCAAATGTGGGAGCGGGCTCTGTGGCGAGGGGATTTATCCCCGTTGGGCTGCGAAGCGGCCCCAGCATTTCATTGTTAAACCGCATGCATCGGGTTTACGACTGCTGCGCAGCCGAACGGGGATAAATCCCCTCGCCACAAAAGCCCGCTCCCACAGGGGATGGTGTTGGTTCACGATCAAGTGTTGTGGTTGACCCAAGGCATCTGTGATGAAATGCGACCCCACTCTCTATCGCGCCACGTCGCCATCACTCGCCGTGAAACCCCGCCTGATTCGCCATCTGTTCCTGCCGCCGCTGATCATCGCGCTGATGATCGGACTGGGTTATGCCGGCTTCTGGGTCAGTGAGCACTATGGCGTGCGCAGCCTGAGCGAAAGCGGCCAGCGCCAGCTGGAACTGCACGCCCGCGCCGTCGAAAGCGAAATAAGCAAATACACCTACCTGCCCAGCCTGCTGGAACTCGAAACCAGTGTGTCGAAGCTGCTGGCCGACCCGACCCCGGAACACCGGCAAACGGTCAATGATTACCTCGAAGGCCTGAACCGGCGCAGCCGCAGTCGGGCTATTTATGTGATGGACACCACCGGTCGCGTCATGGCCACCAGTAACTGGCGCGATGTCGACAGTTACCTGGGTGAAGACCTGTCCTTCCGCGCCTACTTCCAGAACGCCGTGCGCGGTCAGCCGGGGCGCTTCTACGGCATCGGCAGCACCAACGGCGAACCCGGCTACTACCTGGCCCATGGCCTGGAGGAACACGGCAAGATCATCGGCGTCGCGGTGGTCAAGGTGCGCCTGGAAGCCATGGAAGAACGCTGGCAGCGGGCGCGTCTGGAAGCCTTCGTCAGTGACGAGAACGGCATCATCATTCTGTCCAGCGATCCGGCGCGGCGCTTGAAATCCGTGATTCCCCTGAGCGACGAGACCAAGGAAAAACTCGCCCGCAGCCTTCAGTATTACTGGTTCCCGCTCAACGAACTGCAACCGCTGGCCCGGGAAACCCTGTCCGAAGGCGTGGAAAAACTGACCTTTCCGGCCAACAGCGAACTGGTGTCCGACGAAGAAAACATCAGCTATCTGTCGCAAACCCGCAATTTGAGCGATACACCGTGGAATTTCACCCTGCTCACGCCGTTGCAGGATTTGCGCCGAGAGGCGATCAATCAGGGGATTCTGGTGGCGGTGGCTTTCGCTCTCGTGGCGTTCCTGCTGATTGCCTGGAACGAACGACGCAAGGTGATCGCGACCCGCCTCGCCGCCCGGGAAGCCTTGCAGGAAGCCAACAATCAATTGGAGCGTCGGATTACCGAACGCACCGTCGACCTGCGCGCGAGCAACGAACGACTCAAGGGCCAGATCCGCGAACGGCGTCACGCCGAAGAGACCTTGCGTCGTGCCCAGGATGAACTGGTGCAGGCCGGAAAACTCGCGGCGATCGGCCAGATGTCCACCAGCATTGCCCACGAATTGAACCAGCCGCTGGCAGCGTTGCGCACCCTGTCCGGCAATACCGTGCGCTTTCTCGAGCGCGGTCAACTGGACGTGGCCAGCACCAACCTCAAGACCATCAACGAATTGATCGACCGCATGGGCCGGATCACCGCCAGCCTGCGATCCTTCGCCCGGCGCGGTGATGACAAGGGTCAGGCCTGCCTCGGCAAAGCCGTGGACGCGGCACTGCAACTGCTGGGCAGCCGCGTCGAAAACGCCCACCTGCAACTGCACCGTCAGTTCGAAGAGGTGCAGGTGCAGATCGACCAGACCCGACTGGAACAGATTCTGGTCAACCTCATCGGTAACGCCCTCGATGCCATGCAGGCGCAACCGCAGCCTGAGTTGTGGCTTGAAGGCGACACCGGCGATGGCAAGTATCGGTTGCGGGTTCGGGACAATGGCCACGGCATCGATGCCGAAGCGCGCAAGCATCTGTTCGAGCCTTTTTTCACCACCAAACCCGGCGAACAGGGCCTGGGCCTCGGCCTGACCCTTTCCGCAAGCCTGGCCGCCGCTACCGGCGGTCACCTGGGTGTGGAGCACCCGGCCAGCGGTGGCACCGCATTCGTCCTCAGTTTACCGTTGGTAAGCCCCATTCCCGCCGAGCCAATATGAACAACGACCTTAGTGTATTGATCGTCGAAGACGACCCCCATGTGCTGCTCGGCTGCCAGCAGGCCCTGACCCTGGAAGACATTCCCTGCATCGGCGTTGGCAGTGCCGAAGAAGCCCTGGAGCGCGTTGGCGATAACTTTGCCGGCATCGTCATCAGCGACATCCGCCTGCCAGGCATCGATGGCCTGGAACTGCTGACCCGCCTCAAGGCCCGAGACCGCAGCCTGCCGGTGGTGCTGATTACCGGGCACGGGGACATATCCATGGCCGTGGGCGCGATGCAGAAAGGCGCCTACGACTTCATGGAAAAACCCTTTTCCCCGGAGCGTCTGGTGGATGTGGCCCGCCGCGCGCTGGAGCAACGCAGCCTGGCGCGTGAAGTCTCGTCGTTGCGCCGGCAACTGGCGGAGCGGGACTCCCTCGAAGGCCGGATCATCGGCCGTTCGCCGGCCATGCAGAACCTGCGCGAACTGATTGCCAACGTCGCCGACACCTCGGCCAACGTGCTGATCGAAGGCGAAACCGGCACCGGCAAGGAGCTGGTCGCGCGCTGCCTGCACGACTTCAGTCGCCGCCACACCCGGCAATTCGTGGCGTTGAACTGCGGCGGCCTGCCGGAGAACCTGTTCGAGAGCGAAATCTTCGGTCATGAGGCCAACGCGTTCACCGGTGCCGGCAAACGACGGATCGGCAAGATCGAGCATGCCGACGGCGGCACGCTGTTCCTCGATGAAGTGGAAAGCATGCCCCTGCCTCTGCAGATCAAACTGCTGCGGGTGTTGCAGGAACGCACCCTCGAACGCCTCGGCTCGAACCAGAGCGTGGCGGTGGATTGCCGGGTGATTGCCGCGACCAAGTCCGATCTGGACGAATCGAGCAAGGCCGGCGAGTTTCGCAGCGACCTGTATTACCGCCTCAACGTGGTGACCCTGGAACTGCCGCCGCTGCGCGAACGCCGCGAAGACATCCTGCAACTGTTTGAATACTTCTTGCAGCAGTCGTCCCTGCGCTTCGACCGCATCGCGCCGGAACTGGATAACCAGACCCTGTCGAACCTGATGAGCCACGACTGGCCGGGCAACGTGCGCGAGCTGCGCAACGTCGCCGAACGCTTTGCCCTCGGTCTGCCTGCCTTCAAAAAAACCGGTGCGGGCGGCAGCGCCCAAGGCCTGGCTTTCGCCGAAGCGGTGGAAGCCTTCGAACGCAACCTGCTGAGCGATGCCTTGCAGCGCAGTGGCGGCAACCTGACCCAGGCCAGCCAGGAACTGGGCATGGCCAAGACCACGCTGTTCGACAAAGTGAAGAAGTACGGACTGAGCCACTGATGGATCTGATTCTCAAGGCAACCCTGGGTGCAGCGGTGGTGGTGATCCTCGCCGCCCTGGCCAAGACCAGAAACTATTACATCGCCGGGCTGGTGCCGCTGTTTCCGACCTTTGCGCTGATTGCTCATTACATCGTCGGCAAGGGGCGCTCGATTGACGACCTGAAAACCACCATCGTGTTTGGCATGTGGTCGATCATTCCCTACTTCATCTACCTGGCGACCTTGTACCTGATGGTCGACCGGATGCGCCTGGAGGCGTCCCTGGCGGTGGCGGCGGTGGCGTGGTTGATGGCGGCGACGGTGTTGGTCAGCGTATGGGTGCGTTTGCAAGCCTGAACACCACCAATCCCCTGTGGGAGCGAGCCGGCTCCGGGCGGCGTTCCGACGAAAGCGGAGTGTCAACCAACATTAATGCCAACTGACACGCCCTCTTCGCGAGCAGGCTCGCTCCCACAGGTTCCATCGTTTCAGTGCGCGTAAACCTGCTGCAACTGCGTCTGGGTTAATGCATCTTCAAACGGCACCGGCACCGACTTCACCGCTCCATAAAGGTTGCGATAGCGCCAGTAAGTGCCGTTGTTGGCCAATTGATATCCGCGCTCGACCACCCGCTGGCCATCTAGCACATAACGCAAGGTTTCCTGAGCCGCCGCCGGGGGTGGCGGTTGCATCAGATCGGTGGCCAACACCCGCATGGACTCATCGATGCACTCATCGAGCACGGCGGTGACTGTCGCCAGTTCAAGCCTGCCGTCGTCGATACATTGCTTGCCGCAGCGACGAACCGGCTGGCTGGCCACCTCGATCCGCATGCGGTACAGCGCTGAACCGGCGATGTCCTGAACCTGCACCTGATTGACCAGGATAAAACTGCCGCGATCCGGGGTCAGCATCAGTTTGGGCTCTATCAGCAAACGCGCGGTAACCTGGCCCTCGCCCTGCTTGAGCCCGGCCGTTTTCGAAGCCTGCTGAAAGCGTTGTTGCAAACGTTCCTGCAGCGGCACCCCGGCGAGCAGATCAGCCATCGGTCGCGACTCTTTGAGCGCGGCTTCTTCCGCATCGCGCTGCAAAGTGCCGCTGCCCATCTGGGTGTTGATCAAACTGGCCAGCAAGATCCCGGCAAGCCCGGCGGTATTGCCCGAGCTCGCTATCAGGTTGTGGCTGGACGATGCGGCCTTCAGGGCCTGCTCGGACTCAATCACCGTGCTGGCACCGACAAACGCCTGCGGCAACTGCACGTCGACCTTGAGCCCGTGGGCCTGAACGTAGGGCAAGGCGCTCTGGTCTTTGAAGCCGGCCTCGGGAGCCGGTTTCTGCGCGCAGCCCACCAACATCAGCAGGGCCAGCGCGCCGGCCACTGCGAATGGACGCTTCATTGGGCGAACGGGGTGATCATTTGCTGACGGCTGTTATCCACAGCCTGATAGAACGCATTGGACAGGTTGGTGTAGGTCGGCTCGTCCCACTCGCCCTGAGCGGCTTGCGTCACGACAAAAGGCTTGAACCACAACAATTTGTTATCGGCCAGGTCGACCACCATGCCCTGCCCGCCCACTTGCGCCATCGGCACGCTGGTCGGTACGAACCCGTAGTAGCTGCGCGTGGCCCCGGTGGCGTACACATTCACCAACAGCAGACGGTCGACGCCATGGGCCGCCTTGACCGGCGTCAGGTCGCGGGTCATGTAGCCTTCGCGGAACGAGACTTCCTTGTAAACCTTCAGATCGACCGGCTCGTCGATGCGCTTGACCTTGTAACCCTTGGCCTGCAACTTGGCGACGATCACGTCCGGCAAGGTGGTGAGGTCGCGCACTTGCCATTGTTCGACGTTACTGCTGAGTTTGCTGTTGACGCCCTTGTTGATGGCGTAATCGAGCAGCCCCTGGTTGCCGGTCAAAGCCAGCACCGGTGGTGGCACCACCGTGATCGCCACGCCGATGGTCGGTTCCTTGGCATCCCAGAATTGATTGTCCAGTGGTACAGGAGGTTGAACGTGAGCACAGCCGGTGAGGGTCAGGCAGGCCAACAGAGTCAGCACCGCCCAGGTGCGTAGAGCGCGGAAAGTCATGGATCATGTCCCTATGGTTTGAAATCATCACTGCCCGTATCGGCAGCAACGGTCAAAACAATAGTGGCATATTGATGCCTTTTTGACATCAAGCGTTTCAGCTAACAGTTCCGCCCTTCGACTCACTCATGATCTGGCGAATCGCCCCGACAAAAGCTTCCACCGGTTGTCCGCCCGTGACCGCGTACTGGCCGTTGAAAACCACGGTCGGTACCGAACTGACCCCGCGCGATAGCCACAGTTGTTCCTCCTGGCGGACCTGCTCGGCAAATTCATCCGACCCCAGAATCGACTCGGCCCGCTGCCGATCCAGTCCGACATCTTCAGCGATCTGCGCCAGTTGAGCGGGGTCTGACGGGTTGCCGCCATCGGTGAAATACGCCTTGAACAACGCTTCCTTCAATTGCAGTTGCCGCCCTTCCAGATCCGCCCAGTGCAACAAGCGGTGGGCATCGAAGGTGTTGTAGATGCGACTACTACCATCGGTACGAAACGCAAACCCGACCTCGGCGCCTCGCGCGCGGATCATCTCGCGATTCTTTTGCGACTGCTCCGGTGTCGAGCCGTACTTCTCGGTGATGTGCTCGGTGATGCTCTGCCCTTCGGGGCCCATCTTCGGGTTCAGTTCGAATGGCTGGAAACGGATCTCGGCGCGGACTTCATCGCGCAATAACTCCAAGGCCCGGGTCAGGCCGTACAGGCCGACGACGCACCAGGGGCAAGACACGTCGCTGACGAAATCGATTTTCAAGGGGGAACTCATCATTCACCTCGCTGGCTGGCACGCACCGGAAAGTTCGAACGATACACCCGGCAGACTTGAATGCGCAGCAGATCCCTTGTGGGAGCGAGCCTGCTCGCGAAAGCAGGTGATCATTCAATATTGATGTCGACTGACACGACGCCTTCGCGAGCAGGCTCGCTCCCACAGGGAACTCAAGTGTCAGAGGAGGTTATGTTCAGCCACCGGCTCGATCTGCGCCCAATGCGAAGTGTCCTCCCGGTGCTCACGCAAATACGGCAATACCGCCGCCAGCAACGGTGCCTTGAACGCTTCCTGAAAACGATGGGCCAATCCCGGAATCAACTTCAACTGACTGCCACGCAGATGCGCCGCCAGATGCACGCCATGCATCACCGGCAACAGCGGATCGGCCGTGCCATGCACCACCAGCGCCGGCACCCGCAATTGATTGAGCAACGCCACCCGGCTGGGCTCGGCCAGGATCGCCATGATCTGCCGTTTCACGCCTTCTGGATTGAACGCCCGGTCATAGGACTGCGCCGCCTGATGCAGCAGCGCCTGCCGATCATCGCTCACGGTCGGGCTGCCCAACGCGGCAAGCAGATCGGCCTGTTGCTCCAGCGCCACCTCACGATTCGGCGCGCCACGGCGGGCGAGCAACTGCACCAGCGCCGCGCTCGGCGCGGGCAAGCCCTCGGCCCCGGAAGTGGTCATGATCAACGTCAGACTCTCGACCCGTTGTGGCGCCATGGCTGCCATGTGCTGGGCGATCATCCCGCCCATGCTCACGCCCAGCACGTGGAATTGCTCGATGTGCAACGCATCCATCAGGCCCAGGCCATCATCGGCCATGTCCGTCAGTGAGTACGGCGCCGACACCGGCAGCCCCAACTTGTAGCGCAACACCTCGAAAGTCAGGTTGGCCTCCATCGGCGCTTGCCTCCAGGTCGACAGGCCGACATCGCGATTGTCGTAGCGAATCACTCGAAAGCCTTGCTGACACAGGGCGACCACCACCTCGTCCGGCCAGTGGATCAACTGCCCGCCCAGCCCCATCACCAGCAGCAACGCCGGGTCCGAGGCACGGCCGATGCTCTGGTACGCCAGGCTCACCTGTGCCAGATCGACATGTTCGGTCGGAACATTCACATCACAACGAGAAGCTGCCAGGGACGACAGGCTGAACAATGCGGACAGAAAAATCGCCGCTGAAAAAAACAAAGCACGCATGACAAAACACCAAAACGCAGAACCCCAGTAGAGCGCGAGTCTGATGAAGTTTGTTCAAGCGCGCTGCCACAGTTGCGTGACAGTTTGATGAAGGTTGCTGAACGGTCATTTTCCAGACCGCGTTATCGTTCTTCGCGAGCAGGCTCGCTCCCACAGGATTTGTGTGCGACACCGATCCA